>JBCBKZ010000494.1:0-4641 GCA_038520955.1 Bacteroidota bacterium
CTTTTGGAGGATTGGGGAAATTGGTAAATCGCTCAGTGTAGGGATCCAGGTGAGAAAATCCACTAATCAGGGTACTTACCCAAATAGAGCCGTCTTTGGCTAACAAAGAAGTAGTAAAACTACGCCCTACGGGTGAGACCCCTACACTATCTTTAGCATCTTTACGGAAGGTTTTGAAAGTGTACCCATCATACTTTACCAAGCCATTCAAGGTACTTAGCCAGATATAGCCTTGCTGATCCTGAATAATGTCGAATACGTTAACGGAAGGCAGCCCTTCCTTCATACCCAAATTCTCAAAAGAGATTCGCTGATTTTGGGTAAACAGGCTTTCTGGATATACAAAAAGGAGTCCAATTAATAAACAGAAGATCCTGAATGCAATAGGTAGATTTCGTAGGATTGGTGCTATCAAACTGATAAATTTATTTGGGCACTTCAAAACAAAACTCAAGTAAATAAATCCTTATAACTCTTCTATCCTAAGGATTAGGTAAACGATCACTTACCAGAGCATAAGCACAAGAGGCACAGTCAAATCTTGCTTATGACAGAATGTTTAGCATGATGAAATTTGCTGAAAGGTCCAGCGTATTGCTTACCCCTCTTGCTTATTATCTAACATTAAAAGCCAAAGTAAGGGGAAACTGTTTTTGTCTATCCAGAAAAATGGCCTATTACTTATTCATGACTGGGATATAAAAGACCTAATCTCCTCTTTCTATCAAACCGCCATTTATGAAAAAACTTCTTTCCTTATTTATCTTCCTCATGCTGCTGTATACAGCATGGGCTCAAACTCCTTCAAGTCAACATTCTCCCAGCCTAAGCTATGACAAACCTGAGAATGTAGGTATGTCTCAGTCCAGACTGGACAGGATAGATGCTATGTGTGAAAAGGCCATAGCTGAAGGAGAGGTTCCTGCAATCGTAGCCCTGGTGGCTAGAAAAGGGAAAATCATCTACCATAAGGCCTTTGGAGAAGCTAATGTAGAGACAGGTGAAAAAATAGACAAGGAAGCCATTTTCAGGATAGCCTCACAGACTAAAGCCATTACCTCAACGGCAGTCATGATGCTATGGGAGCAAGGCTTATTCAGATTAGATGATCCTGTTTCCAAATACATCCCTGAATTTAAAGACCCACAGGTTCTCACAGGATTTACCTATGCAGACACCTCTTACAGAACACGTGCAGCCGATAAGGAAATCACCATTAGACATCTGCTTACCCACACTTCAGGGATAGGATATGGATTCATTGACGGGGATGAGAGAATGAAAATGATTTACCGTAAAGCAGGAATAGTAGAAGCCTTTGAAGTGAGAGAATACACCATAGCAGAAAATGTAAAGAAACTGGCTACACTTCCCCTTCATCATGATCCGGGAGAAAAGTATACCTACTCCATGGGGCTGGACGTGCTTGGCTATTTCATAGAAATCATGTCCGGGATGACCTTTGAAGAATTCCTGGAAGAAAGACTATTTACGCCCTTAGGGATGAGTGATACTTTCTTCTACCTCCCTAAAGAGAAAGAGAAGAAACTGGTCATTGTCCAAAAGCCAGAGGAGGGAAGCTGGACTAAATATACTGGAAACGGCTATGATGCAGATTTCCCCATCCGTGGAGCCAGAGCTTTCTTCTCTGGTGGGGCAGGTTTAAGCAGTTCTGCCAAAGACTATGCTAACTTTCTACAGATGTACCTGAACGGGGGTGAGTTAAACGGAACCCGAATCCTTAGCAGGACAACTGTAAAAACCATTATGGCTAACCAGATAGGTGATATTTGGCAGGGAGACAGGCATCTTGGATTGGCTTTTGGGGTACTGAATGAAAAAGCGGTAAATACCGGAGGACAGGGGAGTCCAGGTACCTTTGATTGGGGGGGTTATTTCAACACCCAATATTTTGCTGATCCTGAAGAGCAACTCATAGGCGTTCTTATGAAGCAAACTCGCGGCCAGTGGAAAGATCAAAGTGGATGGAAATTCAGGTTGTTAGCAAACCAAGCTATAGACGACTAGCCTTAATTATCGCTTACAAGCTTTAGTAAGCTGGGTTCGTCTTCAATTATCTGGCTAAACCTGCCAATATCTGGATTCACGAAATAATTGTCATTCAGATCATCATTGGCTGTGGAGACTTCCCCTATGATACAGGACTCACTTTCTGGCCAGAATTCATGGAAGATGCCTGGAGGGATAGTAATCCTTTCTCCAGCTGTAAGGGTGAGCACTTCTCCAGGAGAAAGCGTAGTAGCTACCCTGTTTTTCTTTAGGGAAAAGGATTTCGCTTGGGGTACGTCTGGTCTCCCACACCATAACTTGATGGACAATACGCCCATTCTTACGATGATATCCTCCTTTTTGACTTTATGGGCATGAGCAGGTGTATGCTGGGCATGACTTGCATACATCAATTTTTCACAATACTCCTCCTCTTCCGCAAGGTTCACCAAAACCAATCCGTAAGAAGGGAAATCTCCTAGCCCAAAGTCAGTTACATCCCATAAAGGGTTAGGAGGCAGACTCCAATGATATGCCTGAAAACAGGCAGTTGCCTCGCTGATAGCTTGGTTGATAGTTGATCTTCTCACTTTGTATCAATTTGATGGAAATAAGATACTATATTTTCTACCTCTTTGTAAAGTGCGAAGGACGTATATTAGCATTCCTGAAGGGGGACCAGAAGTACCACATTTTCAATTCTTTTTACGCATGATAGATTTCCAGTTTTTCAGGTGGGTTATTTTTTTCATCATTTTCTGTCCTCTATTCACTTTCTCCCAAACTGGAAGCAATTACTGGAGCTCAGATTTCGGTACGAAAGCCCAATTACTCAATGGAGCAGTAATAGCAGGTGTAGATGACAACAGCTCTGTTTTTTACAATCCCGCTGCCATAGGGGTAGGAGCTGAAAATGGCCTTTCTTTCTCCGTACTTTCTCCCCAAAGAAGAGTAGTCAAAACCAACTCTGTCCAGGTAGGAAACCAAAAACTGTCAGACTTCGACTTCCTCCCTAATATATTCGTCTATGCATTTAGCCCCTTTAAGGACAAGAAAACCAGCTTTGCAATTACCCTGTTCTCTAAGAATGAAGTAGATTTTTCTCTTAAGCATAATTATGTGCAAGCCTTGGCAGACGGTAACATTTATGATGGCTCTGTAACTTTTGATAATGTGATTAGGAACAGGTGGGCAGGCATTGGAGTTTCTCATGAAATACACCCTAACATTCGGATAGGGCTTACCCAATTTATTACCCTGTTTACCCAGGAGCAGTTATTAGGCGTTAACAGCAATATATTCCCTGACCTTGATTCTGATATCCCTCTTTCCTTTATACATGAACAAGTCCAGATCAATAGAAACAAGAGGTTCGGAGCTATTTCTAAACTAGGTTTCCTCTTCCAGACAGGTATAGGGGAAATTGGCCTCAATTTCACCTCACCCCTCCTCTACTCCCTTTCAGAAACCGGCACCTACCAGTATGGAAAAACCACCCTCAATAGTTCAGGTGAGCTCAGCCAGATAGGAGGGACGGATACAAATGCCCCTACGGCCAAGTTTCAAACGCCCTTTTCTGTAGGTCTGGGGATTAAGACTTCTCTGGATAAGAAACAGATTCTCTATGTATCCGCTGAGTATTTTGCAGGTATCTCTGCCTATGAGACCCTGAAAGGATCTGATAATGCTTTCCCTTTTACTGCCTATGATCAGGCCCGTAGGGTTATCAATTTGGCAGTAGGGTATGAAAATAAGCTATCTGATACATTTACCCTACTGGCCGGATTTAAAACAGATTTTTCCCAGTTACGGGCAGATGAGTTAAATCTCTCGAATGATTTTGCCCTCAGTAAGTTCCAATGGGACTTATATCATCTGACCCTGGGAGGCCAATGGGTATTTGGGAACTTCCAGTTCTCTAGTGGGGTAAATTACGTATTCTCAAATGGCATAGATGATCCGCTGTTTTCTCCCTTTAACACCCACCAGGATGCACTTGGAATCAGCCTCAATCAGTCTGCCGATGAATCAACCTACAGGGCATTCTCCCTCTTCATCAACTACTCCTTCTTCATCCAATGGGGAAGAGAAAAATTTGGTAGTAGTAAGAAGAAACAGTAAACTTTATTTACTTGAGCCTTGTTCCTTTTTACAATGTTTCTACTACTGTAGTATTTACTCCCCATGAAATTGTCCTACTACCCTATTTTTCTTATCGGATTTCTTCTGTGTTTCTCCTGTGAACCCGTCAGAGAACTTCCTGTCCTACTCACTAATCCCTTGGAAACTTCCTGGGAAGAGGCCCAAGTAGCCATCCCACGAAAATTCCTGGAAAAAAGATTGGGTACGGTAGAACCAGAAAATCTACTGGTAGTTACTCAAGATGGTAAGCAGATCCCCTCCCAAATGGATGACCTGGATCAGGATGGGAAATGGGATGAACTGGCAATGGTGCTGGACTTCGGCCCCTCAGAAGCTTTGGAAGTACAAAATGGCGTGAAGCCTGCTGCTGAAAGAGCCCTCTATCCTAACAAGACCAACCTTCACCTGGGAGTTAATAATAACGGCACTTATGAGGCGGTGACTTCAGCGGCCCGTCTGGCTAGCACCGATACAGAAAGTGCACTCTCA
>JBCBKZ010000495.1:0-4639 GCA_038520955.1 Bacteroidota bacterium
CCTCCTTTTTTGGTCTGGTATCTATTACCTGTTTCTCAGAAGTGGGAGCACTATCATGGGTAATACACTCAAGATGGTGGGAGCTTGGTTAATCCTGGCATTTATCATACCTGCCGGGGTGTATCAGTGGATTAGCATAGAAAAGCCCGCTAACCTGATGACTGATTTTATAGATGCTACTAGGGATGACAAACAGGCATTATACGATCTTCCTGATAGTGTTTTCCAGGCAAAGTTAGAGACGATGTTTCCGGAAATTCCCAATAGTCCTGTAGCACAAGACAGTACCCAAAGAGGGATTGCTTATAACCAGTCTGCTTCTGCTTTGGTCAATGAGCTGATGAAAAACAGCATTAAACCAATAGAAGCTGATAACCAAACTAAAAACACCTTAGTGCGTACGAGTTATGGGTTCAATCCAGTTACCTTTTTTCAGAATCGATTCAATGCTATTTCAGAAACGCACTATGACGATTACCAAAATTATCGTTCTGAGATTCAATCTTTAATTGATAAGCAAATCAATACTCTGGTATTGGATACATGGGAAGATGTAGAAGTAGACAAAGATAAATTTCAAGAATATAATCAAACGCTTTCTCAACTATGAGCAATATCACCAAACCAGTAACTATTCTCACAGGCTTCTTGGGCGCAGGAAAGACCACCTTTCTTAACCATCTTCTTGAACAGAATAAGGAGACCCGTTATGCCATCATTGAGAATGAGTTTGGCGAACAAGGAATTGATAGTGAACTGGTTGTGCGTCCTGATGAAACCATTGTAGAACTCAATAGTGGTTGTCTGTGCTGCACGCTCAATGAAAACCTCTATGATATTCTCAATGATCTCTACCAAAGAAGAGATGAGTTTGATGAGGTCATTATTGAAGCTACCGGAGTAGCAGATCCTACCGGACTGGCTCAGCCCTTTGTAGCCCACCCTCTTATCAAAAAGCACTTCCCACTTAAGGGCGTTGTTTGTTTGGTAGACGCAGAGTTGATTGAAATCCAGATTGCTGAAACAGAAGAGGCTAAAAATCAGGTGGCATATAGTGATGTTCTTCTGATTAATAAAACTGACCTGGTTAGTGAGGAACGTTTAGAGGAGTTAAAGGAGAAGCTACACAAGCAGAATCCTTTAGCCAGTATTTTATCTGGAAATAGGGACGCCTTTCCTGTAATAGAGTTAACTCCAGCAAAGTCCCCTTTGGATGAGCTTTTTGAGCATACTCACCATAACCATAAAGATGAGCAGTTCCCGGTTACGAAACCTCACCACCATCATCACCACAAGCATACGGAAGAAATTGTCTCTCAAACCTTCCACTTTGATCAGCCATTTGATTACAACATGCTGGACAGACAGTTATTTGTGTATTTGATGTTGCAGGCAGAAGATTTATACAGAATGAAAGGCCTTGTATGGCTGGAAGGGTTTGAAGAACAGTACGTCATTCAGTCTGTAGGGAAGCGCCTTGACATCGAGAAAAAGGATACATGGCGAGCTAGTGAAGAAAAGAAAAGCGTTATTGTCTTCATTGGAAAAAATCTACAGCGTAAAGGCTTAGAGAGACTCTTAACCAAGTGTTTAAGTAAACGAAATTCGACCTTATCCTAAGTAAACCACATATGATTAACTCTCAGACTCTTAAAAATAATAGTAATTCAGACCTACTAGGAGCTGGAGCTGGTTTTCTATGCTTAATTCATTGCCTGGCTACTCCATTCCTATTTGTAGCACAAGCAGGGGCTCATCATGTCGAGAGTCCGGCTTGGTGGGGGCTGATAGACATTACCTTGCTCATAGTGTCATTAGGTGCGGTATACTGGGCTGCTCAAAAATCCTCTAAGCAATGGATGAAAGTCGCCCTCTATGTAAGTTGGCTATGTCTGGCCTTTATCATCCTCAATGAAAAGTTTGAAGGCTTTCATCTGGCTGAAGAGTGGATTTATCTTCCCACCTTGACTTTGGTAGGACTCCACTTATACAACAGAAAGTATTGTCAGTGTGAGGATGAGGAATGTTGCATTCCTACAGAAGAAACATCTACCTGATTTTTTGTAGAAATTGGCTTAATGCCTTAAATGCCCATAGGATCTACCTTTCTCCAACTTGATTATAAACGATGATACAATCCATAAATCAACATACCAATGCTGCCATTGGTGAGGATAAAGAAATTCTCAAAGACATCCACATGCCTAAGAAAAATATCGCGATCTATCAGCGTGATATTCAACTGCTACATGAAGACCTCAAGCAGCTTTCTAAGCAGGTGGTAGAATATAGAGTGAAGGGATCCGTGGAAGAGATTTTATCTGGTCTTAGGGCATATTTTTCGAATCATTTCCCTGATTGCACTACTTTATTGGAAGATATTTCTGACTCCATCGCTCAATTTAAGGAGATATCACAAGCTTCTTCCTTTAGGCTTTTGTTCAGCACTGTCAGTACAAATATGTGTCGAAAGTTTCATACTGACGTGAATGATGTACGAATGTTATGTACCTACATAGGACCAGGTACTCTTTGGGTTCCTGATGAGGCCATAGATCTTGACGCTACATACGCCAGAGGAAACGGAAAAGAAGTAGTCATAGATCTGGAAAAAGTAAAACAGGCAGGCACTGGTGATGTTATCATTTTGAAAGGTGCCCTCTATCCTGAAGCAAATGCCATCCTGCACAGAAGTCCTACCATAGAAGAAAATGGAGAAAAGAGACTTCTGTTAAGAATCGATACATATGAGGCGCTAGGCTTTTAGTCATTTTGCTTAAGCCTGCACAAATAGCAATTTATTCAATCGGCTTTTAGATGAAACGTACTCAATTCTTTAAGAATATCCTGGGCTTAGGGTTATTTTCCATAGTGGGTTGTCAACCAGACAGTAACAAATCGCAAGCTGTAGCGCTGGCTGGAAATGTAAGCTCCTTAGAAGAGAATTCTGTTAACAAACTCAAAGAAGAACTGAAAGCTGCATGGCTCAGGTCTGAAACCATGACCCTGACCAATGTGGAACAAATGCCTGAAGAGTCTTTCCTGTTTAAGTATACTGAGGAAGCCATGACCTTTTCTGAGCAGTGGAGACACTGTGTGGTATATACGTGTGGGCAGTTAGCAGGAAGAGCGGATATTCCCAATCCTTATGAGGATGTAAAGCTTCCTGTCCAAATGCCGAAAGCAGATGTCATCAAAGAGCTAAAGAATATGTACGCTTTTGTCCGCCAGACTATTGAGAGTCTGCCTGAGGAAAAGCTCATGGCTGATTGTGATTTTGCAGGAGATACGATTCCTATTTGGCGTTTGATTTATGCCTTAGAAAATCACATCATTCATCATAGAGGACAGTGTGTAGTCTACTTGCGCCTGAGTGGGATTAAACCCAAAGGTTTCTATGGTTGGTAGTAATGGCTGTGGGGTGTCTATAGAATTAGGCGTAAAATTCATTATTTCATTTACGGCTCTCACTTTGGAACCACTAATACAGCATTGGCTACTTTTCTTTCTCCTTTATGGTCAAATTTGTCATTATCTGTGGGATAGTTAACCACTCCTTTCTGGTTTTGGCTGGATACCCAAAGAGTGGAAGACCCTCCTCCATCCAGGTTAATGCCATTTTCGCTACCTAGTTCTTTCAGTAAGATTGAAAGTTCATGGATAGACATACCTGAGGCCTGCGGACGATATCCATCCACGACTACCATCCAAATCTTGCCAGATGATAACCCCACTGCCGTGCGTGCATGTTTTTTATTCATGAAGTCTATGTCTTCCTGAGGTAAAATCTGACCATTTTTCAATAGTAAGGGTCCTGAGCTAAGAATGGTTGGTGGCCCGTTCAATACTTCCCAGCCTTGATCAGGTTTTTCTAGCTGCTGTGGCAGTCCACTCTCCAGTCCTATGGCTCCCTCATCCAGCATAGGTAAAAACAACATCTCTTCCGGGTCTGGCTTAGTTGGATTAACCAGTTCTCCCAGCGACTTAACATAACAAACGGCTCCCCCATTCTCTGGGTCAAAAAAGTTTCCGTTAATGGCGGCTACAGCCTTATGCTTTTTTGCCCAACTAGAGGTTTTGGATAATTTTCCATTAGCATGACCTATTTGCAGTTCACAGTCACAGATCTGAAAGTCTACTTCTACTACGTGAATGGTTTGGCGAGAATCTTTATAAGACTGGTTGAAAATACTTTTATAGGTGATCCCTTCTCCCAAGGAAGCTGTTTTCCAGATCCCTTCCTCCTTTTCAAATTCAACCTCCTTCAAACTGCTACATGATACCAGAAATAGAAGAAAGAGAAGTCCTATTCTATCAACTATCCAGGAATAATTCATACATAAATTCTGATTACAAAAAAGCGTTCGGCTACCTCTAGTTAGAGGCTGAAGATCCATTCATTTACCGGAATAAGAGAGAATAGCTGATTTGAGTGAACAATTTTGAGACTGCCTCGATAAGGGCAATCTCCTTTTTATTCTTAGCATATAGTGATATCATATGAGGGCTCCATCGGAGCCCAACCTCACTAAAACAAGAACCACAAGGTCAGGCTAAAGAGAAGCGTATAGCCCATAATGTCTGTGAAAGCCGTAATGAAAATAGAGGAAGCTACCGCAGGGTCCACCTTTAGCCTCGC
>JBCBKZ010000496.1:0-4632 GCA_038520955.1 Bacteroidota bacterium
AGGTTTTTGAACAGAAAGAATAGAAATTTTTAGACCAAATGTTACAGTAAAAAAAATCTGACTTGTTCGAACTACTTCATAAATCACCTATTTATCCTAAAGATTTTGCGGTTCAGTTAGACATTACCATCGTGGAAGTAAGTTTTTAGCACCTTTGTTACAGGTAAAATAGTCTACTAGTATCGCCACTGTGTTTTTCATAGTTAATGCAATTCAGGTTTAAAATAATTTTCGTGAACAAATTATTTACCTCTACTTCAAACCTTGTTCTTACTGTATCCTTATTAACATCCTTACTATTCCCTGCAAAAAACACCTTCGGTCAATGTGCCCCTGGGGCAGATTTCGAGGAGAATAATGGGCTTTTGGTTATTGAAGCCGAAAACACTACCCTAACAGGTAATTGGGAATTGTTAACTGACATCGGAAATTATACCGGTACAGGTTATATAGCCTGGACGGATCCGACTAACAGCCTTAATACTCCCGGAGTAGGTATACTTACCTACAGTTTTGAAATCAATAACGCTGGTACCTACCGGTTTAAAATGCGTTCCCAGATAGATATTACCGGGAACCCTAATACACCGTCTGATGCCAGAAATGACTCCTTTGTGAGATTTCCTGATGCAGATGATGTATATGCTGCAGATGGTGTAGCTGGAACGCCAAAGTATCCTAAAGGTAGTGGACTAACTCCTACCATTGACGGAGCAGGTGGAGATAACTGGGTTAAGGTTTTCCAGGGCCAGTATGCCTGGACTTGGGGCACCAACTCTTCTGAGGAAGAGTCTCTGGATCTCTTCGTTACCTTTGATGATCCAGGTGTATACACCATGGAAATCTCTTACAGATCTTTCCGCCATGCCCTTGACAGATTTGTCCTGTACCAAAGAGCAGGTAGTGATATCGTAAGTAACAATAATGCGGAAAGACTTCAGAATGATGAGTCTACCTGTAATACCACTAACAGTGCGCCTAATGTATCTATCACTGACCCAGATGATAATACTACAGTCCTGGTAGGGTCAGATATTACCCTCCGAGCAAGTGCCAGTGATGCTAATGGTATAGACGAGGTAAGATTCTATTATGATGGTAACCTTATAGGCACCGATGGAGGTGCTCCTTTTGCCGTAGATTGGGATGATGTCCCTGTGGGAGAATTCAAGGTTACTGCTCAGGCAATAGATAATACCGGCGTTTCAGGTGTCTCTAATTTCATTGACATTATAGTAACAGCCGAGCCACAAGCGCCAGAGGCAAGTATAACTGCCCCTAATAATAATGACATCTTCAATGAAGGTGATAATATTCTCATAGAGGCAGATGCCACTGACTCTGATGGTACTGTCAGTAAAGTAGATTTCTTCCAGGGGACTACCCTCTTGGGAAGTGATGATACTGCTCCTTATGAATTCACATGGGAGAATGCACCAGCAGGTACTTATGCGATCACAGCCAGAGCTACCGATGATGATGACCTGACGGGCACCTCTACTGCCATTAACCTGACAATCCGCTCCAAGCCGTCTATCTCCTTTACAGCGCCTACTAATAATGCCACCTTCCTTGACGGAAGCACTATCCAGTTAACGGCAGTTGCTTCTGACAATGACGGAACCATTAGTAAGGTAGCTTTCTTTGAAGGGGCTAACCTTCTGGGAGAAGATGTAGCTGCTCCTTATGAGTTTAGCTGGGCAAATGTTCCTTTTGGAAATTATACTTTGAGAGCGGTAGCCACAGACAATGATGGTTTGACCGGAGAATCTCAAATAGACATAGAAGTTCAAATTGCCCCTACTATTAGTATCACCGCTCCTACTGAAGGAGCTGTAGTTACAGAGGGTTCTCCAGTAACCATAGAAGCTACTGCTGCAGACCAGGACGGAACTATTATTAAAGTAGAATTCTTCCAGGGGTCTAATAAGCTGGGAGAAGATACTACCGCACCTTTCAGCCTGACTACTTCTGACATAGTAGCCAATGGCCAGTCTATCGTAGCCAAGGCCATAGATGATGACGGCTTGGATACAAATTCCACGCCTGTTTCCTTATCAGTGAAAGCTCTCCCTATAGTAGCTATTACAGATCCTACTGACGGAGAAGCTGTTCTTGCAGGACAGGACGTTACCATTACGGCTACTGCAACTGACCCTGATGGAACTATCGCATTAGTTGAGTTCTATGCTGATAACACCAAGATAGGCGAAGCTGCTACAGCTCCTTATACCATTACATGGACTCAGCCTGCAGAGGGAGATTATCAAATATACGCCATTGGAACTGATAATGAAGACCTGGAAGGAACTTCTGACTCTATAGACTTTAGTGTATTCACTCCTCCTACCGTAGTGTTAACTGCTCCGGAAGATGGAGATACATTCGTAGAAAGGGCTCCTATCACACTAACAGCTACAGCAGCAGATACAGATGGAACCATAGAGTCTATCAGCTTTTTTGCGAATAACACCCTGCTAGGGACAGATGATACAGCACCTTATTCCTTCGTTTGGACAAACTCCGCTTTTGGAGAATATGAGGTATATGCCTCTGCCCTTGACAGCGATGGAATTGTTACAAGTTCTGACTCTGTTACCATCAGCGTTCAAGGTAAACCTATAGTTACCATTACAGCTCCTACTGATGGGGCCATCTTGACTGAGGGAGATACTGTTGATATTACCACCATTACAGCAGACGCTGACGGAACGGTAGAGAGAGTAGATTTTTATTATGATGCTATTCTCATCGCAACTGACTCTGTAGCTCCTTTCGAAATAGAATGGATGGATATTCCTGCAGGAACACTTGAGCTTACCGCCATTGCCATTGACAATGACGGACTGGATAGCGTGTCTACCCCTGTTACTGTGACAGTGAGAGACAGACCTAACGTAAGCATCACCAATCCTGAAAACGGAAATATCTTTATTCAGAATGAGGATGTACAGATAGAAGCTACTGCCACTGATACAGACGGAACTGTCAGCCGAGTAGAATTTTACTATGACGGAAATCTGATAGGAGAAGATACTGAGGCTCCTTATGAGGTCTTCTGGCTGGATATTCCCGGTGGAAGCATAGATCTGGTAGCCATAGCTTATGATAACGAAGGACTGGCTGGCGTTTCTGACACAGTTTCAGTAGTAGTTAGATCCAAGCCTATAGGTACCTTCATCAATCCATCTCCTACGAATGGACTTACCCTGGGAGATAATGTCATCAGAATAGATGCACAAGATCCAGATGGAGTTGTCGAAAAGGTTGAGTTTATCCTGGACGGAACCAAGCTAGGAGAAGCTACTTCTTCCCCCTTTGAGTTGGAATGGGCAGGAGCTGCTGTAGGAACTTACGAGATATATGCCATCATGACGGATAATGAGGGACTGGTAGATAGTACAGATGTACTCAGTTTCGAGGTCTTCCAGGCCTCAGCCGTTACCATTCTGTCTGCTAACTTAAGCCAGGACGCAGATGGCGTAAATGTGAACTGGAATACCAGAAATGAGGTTCGTATAGCCAGCTATTCTGTACAAAGAAGTCTTGACAGGTCTTTCCTCAATGCTACTGAGATAACTTCAGTAACACCTGTAGGATCAGCTACCGGAGATACGACTTATACTTACCAGGATGCCTGGACAAATATTCCTGACGTCAATGTTCTTTACTACCGCATAATAGGCGTAGGTTTTAATGGAGAGCAGTTCTTCTCAGATGTACTACTACTGAGCAGAGGAGAGAATTTTGAAATCCAGATAGGTCCTAACCCGGTAGAAACAGGAGAGACATTGACCATTACCATCCTAGGTGATGCAGAGGATATAGAGATTCTAGATAATACTGGTAGAAGAATGTTCTTCACTGAGATCCCTGAATTTGAAAGGGTATTTACCTACCCCACAGATAATTTAGGAAGAGGCTGGTATGTAGTGAAGGTAAGATCCAGACAAGAACAGAAAGCGAAGAAATTCATCATCATTAGTCCGGAATAACCGGAACAGTTATAGCATTACATCGGCAAAAGGCAGCTCATTGGGCTGCCTTTTCTTTTTAAATATCTCTGGCTATTCTAAATCCTATAAAAAAAGCTTTTCCGCTACCATAAGAATATCTATGGAATACCCGAGCCTCCTCAGATCCATCTCTAAAACTCCCTCCCCTTACTACCCTGTCAGCCCGATCTCCATATTGAGGATTAGTAGGACCTTGCGGATTATTCCTTGCTTCAGAGGTTTTGTAGTACTCTCTATCATAATAGTCAAGGCACCACTCTGACACATTCCCAGCCATATCATAGATCCTAAGTGCGTTTGGCTTTCTGGTCATGACATCTTGTGTCCTGGATCCTGAATTAGGACTTAGCCATGCAAATTCCAGGTAGCCTCCTGTGCCTGGGTATAATTGGTGTGCCTCACGCTGACCTCCTCTTGCAGCATACTCCCATTCTGCCTCTGTGGGAAGCCTGTAATTTTTCCCTGGATATCTCTCATTTAAATAGATTAAAAACTTTTGTACGTCTGACCAGCTTACATTTTCTACCGGACAATCTGCACAGCTCCTATTTCTACTGGGAATTGCTGTTCCCATTATTTTCCTCCATTGTACATTAGTAATTTCATGTTGACCTAT
>JBCBKZ010000497.1:0-4630 GCA_038520955.1 Bacteroidota bacterium
GGGAGGACCTATCACGAAGGCAATGTAAAGGACCACAAAACTATCAATCAATTGGGAAACCAGCGTAGGCACGGTCAATTACATATACAAATTTATAGTGGCAGTGGTCCTTACCCCTCTTCTTTATCTGCTGCATGCTGTGATAGATTCCTATCTCGGAAAAGAGCTGGCAGAAGAAATGATGGAAAAAGCGGCTGCATCCTCGCTCTAGGCACCTTCTTCAAAATGATCTTTTGGGGTGGGTAAAGAAGAGGGGTAAGGACCACTGCCACTATAAATTTGTATATGTAATTGACCGTGCCTACAGCTAAAAACAGGGAGATGTCCCACTTGGGAGGACCTATCACGAAGGCAATGTAAAGGACCACAAAACTATCAATCAATTGGGAAACCAGCGTAGACCCGGTAGCTCTTAACCAGATTTTGGAAGAGCCCGTGAATTTTCTCAGGTATTGGAAGACGCTAACATCTACCAACTGCCCTATCAGAAAAGCTACTAGTGAGCCGGCTATGATCCATAAGCCCTGCCCCAGGACATTTGAGAATGCCAATTGCATATCTTCTATGCCTTTCTCCTGATAGGAAGTTACCCACCAGTCAGCCGGTGCCAGCCCTATGGCACCATACACCATTACAAAAGCATAGGCGATCAAACCCACAGCCATATAGGATAGGAGTTTAACCCCCTTCTTCCCGAAGTATTCATTGATAATGTCCGTAAGAATGAACACCACTGGCCAGAGGAGTACGCCGGCTGTAAAGTTAAGAGAGCCTACATGACCAAAGATGTTCCAGTCCAGAGGGGCTAAGCCTAATGTCCCTTCCAGGGCAAAAATCTTTACACCAATGAATTCTGCTATGAGGGCATTAGCCACAAAGAATCCACCTAAAATGACGAAGAGAACATTTTCTTTTTTAAACATACGATAGCTTCAAGGATATCCTACTAAGGTAGATATATCCTGGGAATTGGGAAGGCTTTCTACTTAGAGAAATCTCTGACGTGGAAAACATGTCCTTCTCTGGCTAAGGCTGTAACAGGGAAAACTGCCCTGGCTTCTTCCAGTAGAGGCTGTAAATCCTTATATCTGGCAGAATAATGCCCAAGGATTAACCCTCCTACTTCTGCCTGTTTGGCTATCTTTCCTGCATCCTCAGCTGTGCTGTGACAAGTAGCTATAGCTCTGTCTTTCAGGTTGGTAAGGAAGGTGGCCTCGTGATAAAGCAGCCTTGTATGCTTTATATGCTCTATCAACTCCTCGTGATAGCAGGTATCAGAGCAGTAAGCAAAAGAAAGTGGTGGATCTGGTTCCAGAAGGACTTCATCCGGCCCTATACTCCGACCATCCGGTAAGGAGATGGTGTTTCCCTGCTTCAGAAGCGGGAAGTATTCATTAGGAATTTCCAGGGCTTTGGCTTTGTAGAAATCGAACTTGGGGCGCTTGTTGATTTCTTCAAATCTGAAGCCTCTACAGAAGATCTTATGCTCTAACGGGAGTAGGCGCACCTGATAGCGTTTGCGCTCATAAATGATGTCTCCAGGCTGAAATTCTTCTGTAGGAATAAACTCCAACGGATAATTCAGGTAACTCTGCGTTTGGGCAAAGATAAGATCCAGCACATCCTGTAAACCTGAGGGCCCAAATAAAGTAAGTGGGGTCGTACGCTCATACATGCTAAGCGTATTTAACAGACCAGGTAATCCCAGGATGTGATCTCCGTGTAGATGGGAAATGAAAATGGCGTCTAGCCGAGCAAGCTTAACTCTGTATTTTAGGAGCTGCATCTGAGTCCCTTCTCCACAATCTACCAAGTGGTGGCGGTCATTAATGGTGACAACCTGAGCAGATGGTAGACGTGAATGGGTAGGGATGGCAGAGCTAGTCCCTAAAATCTGTACTTGAAACACTAACTAATTAATCTTAAAAGGGTGCTGCTACAAACTACTGGCTTCTGTCTGATCCTGTTCTTCAGAATCAATTTCTCGCTCTAATTCCAACATAAAAATGGCTTCCTTTGCTTCTTCTACGGTTGGAAGTACGTACAGCGTATTTTCTAGCTGAGAAATTTTGATGAGCTTTTCTATGTGTGAGCTGATGCTACATAGTATTAGACTACCGTTCACATCCCTGCATAGGCGATTAGCAGTAAGAATGGCACTTAAGCCAGAACTATCTGTATAAAGAACCTGTTCCAGGTTTAGGATGATGTTCCGAACACCTTTTGTGTTCAGCATGATGAACTCGCCCTTCAACGCAGGTGCTTTGGTCGCATCCAGCTTCTCTTCCAGCAGTTTGATAACCGTAAATTTTTCCTCAATTTGTTTTTCAAACCTCATAGCACGTCCGGTTTCTTTGTAAGTCGCTAAAGATACATAAACTTGTACCACTGGTACAAGTCAAGCTTAAGAAGGATTGAAGTATTCTTAATCCTGAATCATTTTTTATCGTAAGAAAAAAGAATAAAGATATTAGTTGGGGAGAAGATAGGCATGGAATATCTGACTATAAAATCACAAAAAATTCCTTACGTAGTGAAGCGGGCGGAGAAACGGTACAGAGTGAGTATCCGTTTCGCAAAGGATTCTCAACTGCTGGTCATAGAGAGCCCTGATGGTACACTGAGTGAAGAAGTGAGAAACTTTGTGGAGGCTAAGTCCTCATGGATTAGCAGACAGTATCAACGTAGGAAATCTTATCATCAGCAGAGAAGGACGTTTCTGGATAATTTCAGTCTCATAGGAGAAATTCCCTATCTAGGCATCATGCACAAAGTCCAGTTTCTTCCAAGTGTAAAAACCAGGGTTGAATACATGCCCGGTAAGCTTACCATATATGTAAGAGAGAAGGACATCAAGCATGGAGAAAAAGCCTTGCTACAGTCAGCGCTCATAGCAAGAGCCAAGGTAGAGTTTCCGGAACTCACCTATAAATGGGCTAAGATCACCAAGTCAGAGGTTAAATCTGTAAGGGTGAAAAACCAGACTACCCGTTGGGGAAGCTGTAGCACCCTCAAGAATGTAAACCTCAATTGGCACCTCATTTTTTTACCTAAAAATTTGGTAGAATATGTTATCGTGCATGAACTTATGCACTTGCGGGAAATGAACCACAGCCCGGCTTTTTGGAATCATGTGGCTACCTACTGCCCGGATTACAAGAAACTGGATAAGGAAGTGGATACCTACCGCTGGGTGATAGGTATTTTGAAAGATAGGTAGGCATCAACCCTTGAATCATTTGGTCATGGCAAAACCTAAGTTGCAAAAGTTTGTCCGTTTTGAAGACATCATCCTGTATGAGGATGACCATATACTGGCAGTGAATAAGCCCCTCTACATGGCGAGCTTGCACGATAAAAACATGCGAAACCTGCAGGGAATGAGTCAGCGATATAATCCTGAACTAAGTTTATGTCATAGATTGGATAAGATGACTTCTGGCGTTCAGATATTGGCTAAGGGAAAGGATAATTATCGGGAGATGTCCCTTCAGTTTCAGAACAGAAAAGTCCATAAGTACTACCATACCATAGTCCGTGGGTTGAAGAAATACGAGAAGCACGTCATAGACAAGCCCTTATATATCTCTACTAACAGAAGGGTAAAGCTGGATAGGGACGAAGGGAAGAAAGCCCTTACTATAGTCAGTACGGAAAAATTATTCAGAAACTTCAGCCTATTGAAGTGTGAACCCGTTACCGGGAGAATGCACCAGATTAGGGTCCACCTGGCCTCATTAGGCTCGCCCATAGTGGGAGATGAGTTGTATGGAGGAGAAGATGCGTATCTATCAGAGATCAAGCGGAACTATAAGCAGAGTAGTAGAAGGGAAGAACGGCCTATTAACCACGGCTATCTTCTTCATGCTAAGACCATTAACTTCCTTCATCCAAATAGTGGAGAGGAGATGGAAATAGAAGCTCCTTATCCTCAGAATTTCTCCGCAGTATTAAAGATTCTTGAAAAATATAACGAGTAGTTCTGATGGCGTCTTCCTCTGATTCATTGTTACTGATATTTGTTAAACACCCCATACCCGGACAGGTAAAGACCAGGCTGGCAGCCGGGACTAGTCATGAGTATGCGCTCAAGGCTTACCATGCCATGCTCTCTTATACGGCTGAGATTGTAGATGAAGTAGCTGCTGATAAGGTAGTCTTTTATGGGAATATAGTCCCTGAAGAGGACCTTTGGGAAAAGGTAGGGTATAGGCGGTTCTTACAGGAAGGTGCAGATCTGGGAGTCCGTATGGCTAAGGCCTTTCAGTGGGGATTCCAGCAAGGCTATAAGCAAATCCAGATCATAGGTAGCGATAATCCCCACCTAACTAGCGAGATCATTCAGGAAGGGTTTACCATTTTAGATAGAAATACAGTTTCTCTCGGACCTGCTGAAGATGGAGGCTACTACCTCTTGGGGATGAATTCCTTTATTCCATCTGTCTTTGAGAATAAAAATTGGTCTACAGAAACGGTTTTTCAGGATACCCTTGCAGATCTTGAAAAAGTGAAGGCAAGCCATGGCCTTCTCCCCACCCTAAGTGATGTAGATACTGTAGCGGATATAAAAGGAACCTTTCTGGAAAAGCTTCTTCCCTAATCATGTCGGATCTGATAGAAATATTGAGAG
>JBCBKZ010000498.1:0-4629 GCA_038520955.1 Bacteroidota bacterium
TGGATCCTGGGCATTTTAATTGTTACAGGGTTTGCCGCAAAAGCCATCTTCTTTACGGAAGAAGAGTTTTTGAGTGTACTGGTTTTCTCAAAAACGGAATCATTTAGACACGAATCTATAGAGGATGGACAGGCGGCTATACAAGAACTGGGTAAGAAGCATGGTTTCGATGTTACCCTATCAGAAGATTCTGATATATTCAACGAGGATGATCTCCAAAACTATAATGTCGTAGTCTTTCTCAACACTACCGGAGACATACTCAATAACGAACAACAATTAGAATTTAATCGCTTCATACAAGCGGGCGGCGGTTTCGTAGGAGTACATGCTGCATGTGATACGGAGTATGGTTGGCCATGGTACGGTAAGCTGGTAGGAGCCTATTTTGATGGCCACCCAAACAACCCAAATGTACGAGAAGCAGATATTCAGGTGGTAGATAAAACTCATGGTTCTACAGAGATGCTGGAGGACATCTGGCATAGAAATGATGAGTGGTACAATTTCAAAGACATTAATCCTGATATCAATGTCCTCATGAAGTTGGATGAAACTTCCTATGAGGGAGGGACTAACGGAGATAACCATCCCATTGCCTGGTATCACGAATATGACGGCGGTAGAGCTTGGTATACAGGACTTGGACATACCAAAGAGACCTATACAGAACCCCTTTTCCTGGATCACCTCTGGGGAGGAATTAGCTATGCTGCAGGTAATAAAAAGAGACTGGATTTCAGCATCGCAAATGTAGCCCCTGAAGAAAACAGATTTGAGAAAGTAGTGCTGGAGAATAGACTGAATGAGCCTATGGAGTTAGACATGCTGCCAAACGGTAACCTGATCTATATCCAGAGAGATGGAGCTGTAAAAGTATATGATACTGAAAAAGGAAGTTCTTCTGTCATCCAGGAGATGAAGGTATTCTCTGAATTGGAAGATGGGCTATTAGGGTTATCTCTGGATCCTAATGTGGCTGATAATCGCTGGGTGTATCTATTTTATTCACTTCCAGATGTGAATCATCAAAGAATAGCTCGCTTCACCATGAGCGAGAACTTTGATGCACTGGATATGGAATCCGAGAAAGTACTGTTAGAGTTTGAGACCCAAAGAGATGAGTGTTGTCACTCTGCAGGGAGTATGGAGTTTGGTAGTGATGGTGTGTTGTTTATTTCCACAGGAGATAATACAAACCCACATGCCTCTGATGGTTTTGCTCCCATAGATGAGACTGATGGAAGAAGCCCCTGGGATGCCCAGAAATCTTCCGCTAATTCTATGGACTTGAGAGGAAAGGTACTTAGGATCAAACCTGAAGCTGACGGAACTTACTCAATACCTGAAGGGAATCTGTTCGCTGATGAGGCCGTAGGCAGACCAGAGATCTACGTAATGGGATGTAGAAACCCATATAGAATTTCTGTAGATAAGCGTACCAACTATTTGTATTGGGGAGATGTAGGTCCAGATGCCAGCCAGGATGGAGAGAATAGAGGAGCCAGAGGACATGATGAGGTGAATCAAGCAAGAGAAGCAGGTTTCTTTGGATGGCCCTACTTCATAGGAGATAATAAGCCTTATACTAAGTATGACTTTGCACAGAAGGTATCCTTAAAGCCCTTTGATGCGAAAAAGCCAGAGAATACCTCTCCTAATAATACGGGAACCAATATTCTCCCTGAAGCACAGCCTGCCTTCATTTGGTATCCTTATGGACCTTCTGAAGAATTTCCGCTAGCAGGAGAAGGCGCCAGAAACGCTATGGCTGGGCCAGTATTCTATGCAGATGAATACCCTGAGTCTGAGTCCCGTTTCCCTGGTTACTATGATGGAAAGCTCTTTACCTACGATTGGATGAGAGGATGGATCATGGCTGTTACCATGAATGAGAAAGGAGACTTCGAGAGAATGGAAAGATTCCTCCCCAACATGAAGTTCAATAATCCCATAGATATCATCATGGGACCTAATGGAGATATGTACCTGCTTGAGTATGGTTCTGTATGGTTCTCAGAAAACGAGGATGCCAGGCTTATACACCTTACTTACACAGGAGGTAACAGAAAGCCGGTAGCCAAGATTGCGATGGATAAGGGAGTAGGAGCAGCACCCCTAACAGTAACCTTTGATGGGGACGCCTCCATAGATTATGACGGAGATGAACTGGCATATAGCTGGGACTTTGGAGGGAGTACCTCTAATGAGGCCAGTCCGGTATTCACCTTTGAGAAGCCTGGGGTGTATCCGGTAAAATTAAAAATAGAAGATCCTTCAGGAGAGACATCTGAGACTGAGACAGAAATCATGGTAGGGAATGAGCTACCGGAACTTGCCTGGAACTTTAAAGGAAACAGATCATTCTTCTGGGAAGGAGATAAACTGGACTATGAGATTACGCTGACAGATAAGGAAGACGGAGAACTAGGGAATGGTATTTCTGCCTCTCAGGTAGCGGTATCTATTGATTATCTGGAAAGAGGATTTGATGAGAATGAAATAGCACTTGGACACAAGGCCATCCAGGAGGCGTCTGCTTTTGTGCTAGGAAAGCAGCTGATGGAGAAATCTGACTGTAGCATTTGTCACCAGATGGATGCCAAGTCTGTAGGGCCCACGTATCAGCAGATAGCTAATAAGTATAAGGGAGATGCCTCCGCAGTAGACTACCTCTCTAATAAGATCATCAACGGAGGTAGTGGTGTTTGGGGAGAAATAGCTATGGCAGCGCATCCACAGCTCTCAAAAGGGGAAGCTGAGCAGATGGCAAGATATATCCTTTCAGTGACTGGTGAGGGAGTGCCTAACGGCCTATCTACTAAGGGAACCTTCACCTTTGATCAGCACAAAGAAGAAGAACTGGAAGGTAAGTATGTGTTTACTGCTTCCTATACAGATAAGGGAGGCCAGAAAGTAGGTCCCTTGACTGCCAGAGAATCATTCACCTTACGGAGACCCGTGTTGACAGCCGGTAATAACAATGGACTTAAGAATGTCTCTAAGTTCACCATAGATCCTGAAATGTCCCAGGGAGCGTTAACGGAGAAGCTGGATATCCTCATTGGGGCAGATAATGGTCAGATCACATATGCTGATCTGGACTTAACCTCTGTACAATCCATGAAGGTCATCATCCTGAAAGCCGGACCTTATTTCAAAGGAGGAATGGTACAGTTCAGACTGGACTCTCCTACTGGTGATCTCTATGCTGAACACGAGGTTAAGACCAGCATTACAGACTTTGGGCCTGAAGAGGTATTTTTAAATGTGAATGAAGTGGTAGGCGTCCACAACCTCTATATCACATTTGATAATGAAGACGGAGAAAGTGTAACAGCCATCGCTAGAATATTCCTACAGAATAAAAAAGTGGATCCAAAGAGTTAAGCGGATTTAAAAGCTAATAATGATAGAGCCATTTCTCTTAGAAGGAATGGCTCTTTTTATATGTTCAGATGACCCTTAAGTATGGAGTTAGCTAGAAGGAAAAGGCCTCATCCGGTACGGAAGGAGGAGAAAAGTCCTGCTGTTGGTTTCCTTCAAAGTAGGCATCCAGGTATCCGTTTACATATCGCATCTTAGTTAGAATGAGAGCTACCTCAGCCCATACTGCCGGGTCCATGATTTCAGTCTGAGAAAACTCAGGTTTGTTATAGCGCACGTAGGCATCGAGCAGGTGTTCGTATCCTTCTTCAAGGTAATCTTTTAAGGCCATTCTGTTCGGCTTTCTGTTTATATCTATAAACGGTTCTTCTTGAAATTCCATATGTGTGAATGATCTCTTGTACCAATTCTTCTACATTTCCCTCATGGGAAGAGAATCGACGGATGATCATTTCTTTGTCAGCTTCCGATAGGCGCTTTCTGGGAGAGGAAATTGGATCTCCTGATTCTGCCTTTTGAGTTTGGGTATGCTTCCCATTCAGGGAAAGTTTTTCCGTTTCTGGAAGCAAAAACGCTTCAGTGTCATTAACTACCTCCTCCAATTTTACCTTAGTGTCATTAGGAAGCTGTGTCACTTCCTCAGTGCCATTCTCTTCAATCTCATCAGCTTCTTTTGTGTCATTAGCCTTTCCACTTCTTAGTCGATAGTATTGTATGTAGGAAAGAGATAATGCTATGAGAATTTCTATTCCCAGAGACAGGTAGAGAATATTGGCCTGTACAAAATGGCTTTCCGCATGTTGATGCTGGAGAGCCAATCCCCTTTCTTCTTTTAATTCTTCCAGTCTGTCCACTCTTTCCTCCTGAAGGGTATTTCTTTCTGATATGAGAATGTTCATCTTGTTTACCTGAAAGGCAGAGTTGCCAGTGCTACTCTCTACCATTCGTTTCTCAGCTCTCAAATCCTGAATACTAGCTTGATAGATACCTTTGAGGGAATCATCGGTGGTTTGAGGAAGCTTTTGGGTAAGGGTTCTGATTCTGCGGTTAATTCTATCTAGTCTGGAAAGGATATTCTGGTTTCCCAGTTTCCCTTCCAAGGTAGCCAGGGTAGAATCTTTCTCAGTCAGGCGTAATTTGTAATGCTGCTCGATCGAATCCTTTTGCGCCCTATAATGGGATTTTATCTCCTCTGAAGAAGTATCCTGTTGTAGGTAAAACTCCTGTACACCCTGTACGGAG
>JBCBKZ010000499.1:0-4628 GCA_038520955.1 Bacteroidota bacterium
TAGACTGATGGCTTTTTCTCTCTGTTCAGGGCTAAAGATGTCTTCTACAAGTGTATAATACGCAAACCTCAATTCTGGTGAATGAGGGAAATGGCCGATTCAGCCTGAAAGCCTTACCCATAGAAGCTCAGCTTTCCCCTGCCTTTGGACTATATCTGAAAGACATGGACCAGGATGGACATAAGGATATATTGCTTGCAGGGAACTTTCACAGGGCTAAGCCTGAAGTTGGGATGTATGATGCCAGCTATGGTCTGTGGCTTAAAGGAGATGGGAAGCTGAATTTTGAGCCGGTGAGTCAGAAAGAATCCGGGTTTGGCATTACGGGTGAAGTGAGAGAAATCATAGACTTTAAACTAGGAGATGATACAGTTTTACTAGTGGCTATGAATGATGAGCCCATGCGTGTGTTTAAATTAAATGAATAGCAGATTATGAGGAAGTTTCTTTTCATATCCCTGTCTATCATTTCTCTTTCCGCATGTCAGGTAAAGACCGACTACCAAAAATGGGAAGAGAAAGAGCTGAATAGCGGGGAAGTAAATGATTCCGTATACCTGGGTATTACCTTTGGAATGAGTCCTAAAGAATTTTTTGCTCATTGTTGGGAGTTGAATAAAGAGGGCTTAATCAGACAAGGTCCCATAAATAATAGCGTGGAATATGAGCTGAAAGACCTTGCATATCCTGCTAAACTAAACTTCTATCCCACCTTCCGTGAAGATGAAATTGTAGAAGTGCCGGCTACTATTTACTACTCAGCATGGTCTCCCTGGAATAAGACCTATTATGCTGATAGCCTCCAGCTGGATGTAATCAAATGGCTGGGAGAGGCTTATGGGGCAGAATTCATGGAAGTCTCTCATCCCCGTAGAGGAACCGTACAGGTATCTCTCAGTGGCAATAGAAGAATAAGTGTTCAGAAGAAGGATGACCAGTTCATCAAGATTATTTTTTCTGATCTAAGGAAAAAAGAACATTTATTTAAACCCAAGCTTGAGAAAAAGGGTTAAGTATTAAACTACTACTATGTATGCGAAAGCTGTCATATCAAGCCCTTTAGTCCTTAGATTTCTGCTGACTGGACTGGCCCTTTTCACTGTGGGTATGTCCAGCTTGTTTTCCCAACCCTTCGAGTGTGATGGAAGAGGATATCTGGCATCCGTTTCTCTGGATGATGGAAGTACTACTATTTATCAATCCTCGACAGCTGACATAGAGAACAGTGAGTGGGTACCCATTGAAAAGTATGAAGATCAGGTCATTTCTCCTATAGGCTTTAGTGTGATCACCAACCTCATTTACGGGCTGGACCAAACCAACTGGAATCTTATCTCCATAGATAAAAGTGGAAAGCAGACCATACTGACTTCCATGATTGATAAGATAGACACGACTTATGAATATCATGCAGGTGCTATATCTCCTTCTGGAAGGAGGTTTCATATAGTAAAAAGAGATCCGGAAAGCGGGAATGATTTAGAAATGCTGAATGTCCGTTTGGATACTGATACTTATAGAATTGGCATCTTGTCTATGAGTTCCGACCTTCCTATCTCACTGGGAGATATGGCCTACAGTCCCCGATTTGGGACTGTGCTAGGCTTTGATGAGAATAGGAATACGGTAGTAGATGTAAACGTAAACTTTGGGTTGGTTACTGATTTTAACTACCAGTCTACCACCAAGGCAGAGACAATGGGAAGTTTATTCTTTGGGAGAGATGGGAAGATGTTTGGCTTTGGCGGTACATCAGGAGGAAGTGAAAATACCATGTTCTCTGTCAGCCCCAGAAATGGAGCAGTAGATAAGTTGTTTTCTGCCACCAGTGGAGACGAGACAGACGGCTGTGGTTGTGGGTATGAAATTGCCTTTGAGAAAAAGATTTCTCAGCCTAAAGTTTTGCCTTGTAGTGAGCAACTCATCACTTACTATACGAATAATGTATCCGGTGCCATATTCTCCTTTGTTAGCCTGACAGATACGTTGCCACTGGGCGTGGAAATAAAGGAAGTAGAAAGGCTTCATAGGGTAGCCAAGATAGATACCATTGAGAACAGGCAGATCATCACCTTTACCATAGGAGACTTTTTACTGGGAAAGGATTCCACCGTTTTACGCGTGGAAGTCAAGGAGGATGCTTCAGGCGTTTTTGAGAGCCAGGGGTATATAAGAGGACTCCCTTTTGGGTTGGATACGCTGCTGACCTCAGATGATCCTACAAGTTCGCCTTTTCGGGATCCTACCAGGCTGGAGATAGTTCCACTAACGTTGGATTTGCCGGATAGTACCTTTATTTGTGATGGAGCCACGGCCAGATTTAGGGTCGTTCCTAATGTATCAGACACCACCCTTCAGTATATTTGGAGTTCGGGAGAAACCATTCCTTCTGTTTCTACTGATGTTCCGGGAGACTATAGCGTAATTGTGACCAGCACCTGTAAGACTGCAGAAGCTACGATAAAAGTATCTGCTAAGGATGAACCCCTTTCCGTAGAACTTACAGGAGATGCTACTATCATTCAGGGAGAAACTGCTGAAGTAAGAGCAGAAAGTAATTTCTCAGCTGATGGGCTTGCTTATGCCTGGAAGCTTAGCCTGGACCTTCCATTAGATTGTGAAAACTGTGATAGAATCAGTATTGCTCCACTGGAGGAGGTAGAGGTAGAAGTACTAATAGAAGATCCCTTTGGTTGCAAGGCTTCTGATGCGTTGAAGATACTGGTAGACAAAACCAGAGACCTACTGATCAATAATGTTTTCAGCCCTAATTCAGATGGGATCAATGACTACTTCTTTGTAAAAAGTGTCGGGATAGCCATGGTAAAGGAATTTCATGTGGTCAATAGTTGGGGTAAGACTGTATATTCCGAAAGGGACATACCTGTAAACAGTCCTTCACTGGGTTGGGATGGGAAGATAAGTGGAAGAGCACAGCCAGAGGGAGTGTATTATTGGCAGGCAATTATAGAGTATCCTGATGGGAGCAGAGATAAGAAGTCAGGGAACCTGACCTTAATGAGATAAACATCCTAAGAAAGGAGATTGAGTATATACCATCACACTAGCCTAATAGTTAAAACTGTTTGGGGACTATTATTTCTGTTAGTCCTACTCAATTCCTGTCAACCTCCGACAGAAAAACAGGATACGCTATTCGAAGAAATTTCCTCCACTACTTCCGGAATTACCTTTTCAAATGATCTCATCAATACAGTTGAGCTAAATATTCTGAACTACCTCTACTTCTATAATGGAGGCGGAGTAGCAGTAGGAGATATCAATAATGACAGTCTGGTGGATATCTTCTTCACTGGGAACCTTGTCCCGAATAGACTGTACCTAAACAAGGGGAACTTTCAGTTTGAGGATATCACGGAACGGGCAGGTATCCTCCATACGGTTGATAGTTGGTCTACAGGCGTAACTATGGCCGATGTAAATGCTGATGGATGGCTGGATATCTATGTCAGTCAGGTAGGAAACTTCCTTGATAGAAGAGGGCGAAATCAACTCTTCATCAACCAACAAGACGAGTCATTTAAAGAAGAAGCTGAATTCTATGGCCTGGATCAGCAAGGTTTTGGTACACAGGCAGCCTTCTTTGACTTTGACCAGGATGGAGACCTGGATATGTACCAGCTCAATCATTCCATAAATCCGGCAGGAACGGTAGGAGATACCATTCAGAGATACGAGAAGGACCACTTTGCTGGTGATAGATTGCTAGAGAATGTAGACGGGAAGTTCATAGAGATTACGGAGGCGGCTGGAATCATTTCCAGCAGATTAGGCTATGGTCTGGGAATGATGATAGATGACTTCAATGAGGATGGCCTACCCGATATTTACATAGCCAATGATTTCCATGAGGATGATTACCTTTATATCAATCAAGGCAAGGGTAAGTTTAGGGAGGAACTAAGATCGCGAATCGGACATACCTCCAAATTTTCCATGGGAGGGGATGCTGCGGATATCAACAATGATCGTAGCCCTGACCTCATTACCATGGACATGAAGCCCTTCAGAGAGGAGATTCTGAAGACAGCAGAGCCTCCTGAACCTTACGACATCTCCCAGTTGAAGAAATCCTTTGGGTATTACAACCAGTATCCCCGGAATACTTTACAGCTAAATCAGGAAGGAGACTACTTCCTAGAGACCGCCCAACTTATGGGGGTAGATGCTACTGATTGGAGCTGGTCCGCTCTCTTTTGGGATGCAGACCTGGATGGCTACAAAGACCTATTCATTACTAATGGTATTCTCCGGAGACCTAATGATATGGACTATCTGAAATTCAGGTCAGATCCTAAGGTAGTTAGAAGACTGAATGGCATCCCCAGTGAGGAAGATCTGGCCTTCATTGAAAAAATGCCCTCCGTAAATCTTCCTAATCAGGCCTTCCAAAATCTCAGTGGGAAAGGATTTGCTACTAAAGGAAAGGAATGGGGATTCGAAAAGCCATACTTCTCTAATGGGGCTACTTATGCTGATTTGGATAATGATGGAGACCTGGATTGGATAGTGAATAATATTGATGAGCCGGCTTCTATCTACCGGAATACAGCCAAAGAGATTGCAGGAAAGAACTTTCTCGGCATTCATTTACGAGATACCTCCCA
>JBCBKZ010000049.1:0-14632 GCA_038520955.1 Bacteroidota bacterium
CCTGCCTTTTTCTCCTAAATAATTAGGTCAATTCTCTCCCACTCATAACAAGGCTTTTTCCCAAAAAGCTCCATGGGGCTTTCCTGTCGCTAACACTTAATTCGATTATCGTTTATTTTTAAAATTAGAATTTCATGAAGGTGCGCTTGCTCAAGAGGATTATCTGCTTTTGAGTTCTGTTGTGATCAGTTTCTCTTCTTTCTGTTTCTGAATAAAAGGTAAGGGGAAATGATTTTGAGAGTTCAAAGGTAAGAACATCTGATTATTTCAGATACTTATGCAAAAAACGTCACTGCTATCAGGCAGTTTTTATCGGATTTTCCTGGCGTGTTTATTCATTGTTTGTGTAGACGGAACTACTAATCTGTTTGGGCAAATCAGTGCAAACTTTACGGCTAATGTCAGGTCAGGCTGTAGCCCTTTGGCTGTACAGTTTACAGACCTTTCCACCACTACTGCCAATACCATTTACCAATGGGATTTGGGAAATGGAAATACCTCCACCTTTCCGGATGCATTTGCCATTTACACAAATCCTGGTACCTACACAGTAAGGCTCACCATTACCGATACACTCACCAGTGCAGTGAGTGTCAGAGAAGAAGTAGCCTACATAACCGTTTTCAATGATCCGCAGGCGGACTTTGATGCGGATGTGTATAATGGTTGTGCTCCACTGACGGTGAATTTCACAGATCTTTCAGTTGCAGGAGGAGGAACCATCAATTCCTGGTTATGGGACTTTGGTGATGGAAACATTTCTACTACTCAAAATCCGTCTCATACCTACACCTCAGAAGGTGTCTATGACGTCACCCTGGTTGTGGAAGATGACAATGGGTGTAACCATATCTATACTGCTTATGATTTTATCAATACTTCTTCAGTCGCTGACATAGATTTTTCCGCTGATCAGCCCAATGCATGTAATGCACCACATACAGTAAACTTTACGCCTACTGTAAATCCCCCAGCAGGGACTTATAACTATTTATGGGATTTTGGAGATGGAAATACTTCCACGGTAGAAACCCCTTCCCACACCTATATCGCCAATGGAACTTATGATGTAACCCTAACGGTATCAGATGCAAATGGCTGTTCTGCTGTTGAGACAAAAACTACTTTTATAGAAATTGATAATCCGATAGCGGCATTTACCCTTTCCGGTACCAATGCCTGTGTAGGACAGTCTGTAGATTTCTTTAATAACTCTACCGGAGCTGATTCATATAGCTGGACCTTTGGTGATGGAAATACCAGTAATGTAGCTTCCCCCAGTCATACCTACCTGAGTCCGGGTACATATACGGTTTCTCTCACTGCTACCAACTCAGCCTTTGGATGTAATGATTTGGTCGTACAAACCAACGTCATTACAGTAGCGCCTTCTCCTTCCGTGAACTTCAATGCTAATAATAGAGTCAGCTGTGCTGTTCCACATACGGTAGATTTTACTGATAACTCCATTGGAGCAGTGAGTTGGCAGTGGGACTTTGGGGATGGAAATACTTCAAATGCTCAGAATCCAACTCATACTTATTTAGCCGGAGGAAACTATACCGTTTCACTCACTGCAACCAACACTGATGGTTGTTCTGCTACAGAAACCAAGACTTCTTTCGTGAGAATAACTCGCCCTCAGGCGGATTTTATTGCAGGTCCCAGAACCAATGGATGTATTCCTCTCACGGTAAACTTCACAGATATCAGTACTGCCATAGAACCTATCAATACTTATATCTGGAACTTTGGGGATGGGACTACGGGTACAGGAGCTAACCCATCACATACCTATACGACAGAGGGGCAGTTTAATGTGAGTCTTACCATCATCACCCAAAATGGATGTAGAGATACCATTGTATATCCAGCTTTGATAGAAGCAGGTATCAGACCAGTTGTAGACTTTAATGCTAATCCCAGGGTCTCCTGTTCCGGAAATCCCATAGACTTTACCGATCAATCTTCTACTGGTACATCCTGGTCATGGATTTATGGAGATGGGCAGGGATCATTTGTCCAGAGCCCAACCTACACCTATCAGGATACAGGGATCTTCGATGTAACCCTGATAGTTGAGAATTTTGGTTGTTATGATACGCTGACTAGAGATTCCTTTATCACTATCATAGGGCCCATTTCTGATTTTGAAATGACCCCGGACCAGGCTTGTGAAATACCAGCCACCATTACATTTACTGACCAATCTATCTCAGCAGACCAATGGCTGTGGGATTTTGGTGATGGGAATACTTCCACTCAACAAAATCCTATTCATACCTACACTGCGGCTGGGCTTTATAGAGTTGAGTTGTTAGTAACAGAAACAGCCACAGGATGTACCCATCTATCTGCCCAGAATATTGAAGTAACTAATCCTATTGCCAATTTCAGTGCGAACCCCAGGTTCGGCTGTACGGGATTGACTGTAAACTTCAATAATTCTTCTCAAAATGCCACCAGCTATTTCTGGGACTTTGGGGATGGAAATACGTCTACAGCTGAGAATCCCGCGCATACCTTCAATGATCCGGGTATTTATGACATCATGCTGGTCTCCACTGTGGGAACATGTTCGGATACTTTGATAAGATCTGGATATGTGGAAGTAGTAGGTCCAACCCCAGACTTCTCTGTGTCTGCTACAGACGGTTGTGCCCCTTTCGCGGTAAACTTTACAGACTTATCAACAGCTGTTCCAGGCAGATCCATTGTAGGTAGGTTATGGGATTTTGGAGATGGAGGTACTTCCACTGCTGTAAATCCTTCTCATACCTATGCAGACTCAGGCCTGTACACAGTGTCTTTGACAGTACTGGATTCAGAAGGTTGTTTGGCTACCATTACCTATACGGATATCATAGACGCCAGTAGCCCCTTTGCCAACTTTACCAGCAATGATACTATCGTCTGTCCGGGTTCATTTGTCCAGTTCCAAAGTTTATCTGTAGGAACGGGCCTTACGCATTTTTGGCAGTTTAGTGATGGCACTACCTCAAATGCCATTAATCCTATCAAGCAGTTTCCAGCCAATGCTACCTATTCAGTTTCCTTGACGGTAACGGATGGGAATGGCTGTACAGATGTGATGGCCAGAACAGATTACATTTCGGTTGGGCAACCTTCCGCCATGTTTACGGCTGATACCACTTCCGCTGACTGTCCGCCATTGACTGTGAATTTCATTGATCAGTCCAGTGCAGATGTTACGACTTGGGAGTGGGACTTTGGAGATGGTAGTACCTCAACTTTACCTAATCCTTCCAAAGTGTACAGTACTGCTGGGGACTATGATGTGCGACTAATAGTAACCACTGTCCAGGGATGTAGAGATACCTTGTTGATAGATGACATGATCCAGATCAGTGGACCTACGGGTTCCTTTGATTTTACGCCTAAAGAAGGCTGTAATCCTCTGGAGGTAACCTTTACAGGGAGTGGAGCAGGCATAGTCCAGTACACATGGGACTTTGGGGATGGAACGGGAGGCATAGGTCAAACGATTAACCACACCTACATCACAGATACTACCGCCAGACCTGTACTTCTGGCAAGGGATGCTAATGGGTGTGAAGTAGCTATTACTTCTACAGATAGTGTAGTAGTGAGACCTCTTCCTATTCCTTCTTTTGCGGTAAATTATAGTGATATCTGTTTGGGGCAGATCGCCAATTTCTCCAATACCACGGTTTCGGAAAGACCTGTGGTTGCCTGGTTTTGGGACTTTGGAGATGGGACTACTTCCACTTCTCAGAATCCTACGCATACGTATACCACACCAGATACTTTTGATGTAACACTGGAAGCTACCACAGTAGATGGTTGTATAGTATCTACAGTTACCCCAGTGGTCATTACCGTAACCCAGCCTCCTGTAGCTAGCTTTACCGCTACGCCTACTGCAGGTTGTGTGCCTTATTCAGTTAGCTTTAGTGAAAGTGCTACTGGCAGCTTCCCTATTGTAGACTGGCATTGGGATTTTGGGGATGGAGATACCGCCAATGGACAGGTGATTACCCCTCATATGTATGACTCTGCGGGTGTGTATACGGCTACCTTGACAGTAACAGATGATGAAGGTTGTACAGGTACAGTAAGCAGGATCATCACAGTTCATGAATTACCTTCTACAGACTTCTCTGCCAACAGATTAGGGTGTGCACCCAAAAATGTCCTGTTTACTGACCTGACTACCGGGCCAGCACCAGCCTTAAGCTGGTTCTGGGACTTTGGAGATGGAGGGGCCACTTCTACAGCTCAAAATCCTACACACACCTACGCCAATGACGGCCTGTACACAGTTTCACTCACAGTTACAGATGCCAATGGTTGTACCTTTACCCGAACCAAGACAAACTATGTCAAGTTGAGCCATCCGGTAGCAGAATTTTCTTCTACCGCAGGTGCTACTTGTCCACCTCAGTCTGTACAGTTCACGGATCTTTCTGTTCCAGATACTACCATTACCTGGATGTGGGATTTTGGAGATGGAAGTACTTCCACTGCTCAGAATCCAGTCCATACATACTATGATGAGGGCACCTTTGATGTTACCCTCATCATTACCAATGTTTTTGGATGTACAGATACTATTGTGAAGCCGGATCATGTCCGTACTTACGTCAGACCTGCTTCCAGCTTTACAGTCTCTGATACTGCAGTTTGTGCACCTACCAGTGTTTCTTTTGCTACTACAAGTACGCCCGGAGATACTGCTATAAGTGCCTACCTATGGGATTATGGAAATGGAATAAATGGAACTACTCCTACTACTTCATTCCTGTATACTACGCCAGGAACCTATCAGTCGAGTCTGGTGGTAGTAGATCAAAACGGTTGTAGGGATACCTCTTATCAAACCATTACCGTTAATTCGATTCCCGACGCTAACTTCAGAGCCCTTGATACCATTGGCTGTGCGGTGGCAAACATAGATTTTGTGGATATGAGTACCGGCGCCAATCCACTCAATAACTGGAGCTGGACCTTCGGGGATGGAGGAACAGGTAGCGTCCAGAATCCTACCTATACTTACCTCAATGATGGGCTTTATACAGTAAAACTGGTGGTAAGTGATGTAAATGGATGTACGGATTCTCTTACGAGAACGAACTATATCCACCTGGATCATCCAGAGGCGAATTTTACCATTAGTAGTCCTACAAGCTGTCCGGGTTCTCCGTTGAGTTTTACGGATATCTCTACCGGTATCACCAATATTGTTGGATGGGATTGGGATTTTGGAGACGGAAATACGTCTACTGCCCAGAATCCTTCTCATACGTACGCTACGCCTGGCTCGTATGATATTACCCTCATCGTATTTGATCAGTCAGGATGTTCTGATACGCTAACCCAGACGGGAGCAGTAAGTGTATACACAGCTCCTACCACTAACTTCAGCATGTCTACCATACTTGGCTGTGAGCCACTATCTGTGGACTTTACAGATGCCAGTGTAGATGGGGATGCGGCAGTGATAGGATGGAGCTGGGATTTTGGAGATGGAGGAAATTCTCCCGCTCAGAATCCGAATTATGTATTTACTACTGCAGGTGTGTACACCATTACCTTAACCACGACAGACGCCAACGGCTGTACCAGTTTTTCTCAGAATACGGTTACAGTTCTTGAAACACCCACAGTAGACTTTGTCGCTGACAGAACAGCTTCCTGTTCGCCAGTAGCCATTAATTTCTCTGACATTACCACCAGCCCTTACACCACTACGAGTTGGGAATGGGACTTTGGAGATGGAGGAACCTCTACCGCTCAGTTCCCCTCTTACACCTATATGGCTGATGGGTTATATGATGTGAAGCTGGTAGTAACAGATCAGAATGGATGTACAGATTCACTGACTAAGTCTAACTATATCAGATTGGATCATCCTGAGGCAGACTTCACCCTGGATGCTACAGAAGTATGTCCGGGTATACCCATTGGGGTGACATTCACGGATACTTCTGTTCCAGATACGACTTTACAATCATGGTTGTGGGACTTCGGAGATGGAACTACCTCCACCTTACAGAATCCATCACACTCGTATGGTTCTCCAGGAACTTATTCTGTAAGCCTAACGGTGACCAATGTACTCAACTGTACGGATACAGAGATTAAGAATAGCTTGATAGAAGTACGGAATCCACCTAATACCGGATTCACAGCTTCCACTACTTCCGGTTGTATGCCGCTGGATGTAGACTTTACAGATATTTCTACAGATGGGGATGCTGCTATTGTTGACTGGTCATGGGACTTTGGTACAGGAGATGTTTCCCCTTTACAGAATCCATCTTATCAGTTCACCGCGGCAGGTATGTATGATGTTATCCTCACTACTACAGATGCCAATGGCTGTTACAGCAGTGATACCCTACAAATAGAGGTCTTAGGTCTCCCAGCTGTAGATTTCAATGCCTCCGCCAGAGTAGGGTGTTCTCCTCAGCTCATCAACTTTACAGATCTGACTACTGGTCCTGCTAACCTCACCAATTGGGTGTGGACCTTTGGGGATGGAACAGGTGCCAATGTGACCAATCCAAGTCATACATATTTGGCCGACGGAAGCTATGATGTTTCTCTGGTGGTAACAGATGTAAATGGCTGTCAGGATTCTGTGAACAGAACCAGCTATATCCGACTTTCTCATCCACAGGCTGATTTCAGTTTCAATGTAAATCAGGTATGTCCAAACGAACCTATTGGGGTAACCTTTACAGATCAGTCTGTGCCGGATACGACCATAGCTACCTGGAATTGGGACTTTGGAGATGGAAACACTTCTACTTCTCAGAATCCATCACATTCTTATACTACACCGGGCTTTTATACTATTACCCTGGTAGTTACGAATGTCCTTGGTTGTTCTGATACACACGTCATTACTAATGCTATTGAGGTGCTGAATCCGCCGACTACTAGTTTCACAGTTTCAGATAATGCAGATTGTGTTCCTTTCGGGGTCAGCTTTACGCAGACAGCTGTAGCAGGTGATGCTGCCATCGTAAACTGGGTATGGGACTTTGGGGACGGAACCGGATCTCTCTTACAGAATCCATCCTACGTCTATACCACACCTGGCGTATATACGGTTACCCTCACCACAACAGATGCTAATGGATGTTCTACCACGGCTACTCAAACAGTAGAAGGGTATGAGCTGCCCGTTGCAGACTTTGATGCTAACCAGGGAGTAGGTTGTTCTTCAGCCAATATCACCTTCACCGACTTAAGTACGGGACCCGCCACCATCAATAGCTGGTTTTGGACCTTTGGAGATGGAGGAACGGCTACGGTAACCAATCCTACTCACAACTACATAGCAGATGGGAACTACAATGTGAGCCTTTCTGTAACGGATGCAAATGGATGTTCTGGAACGCGAGTGAAGAATCAGTTTATTCGCCTGTCTCATCCGATAGCAGAATTCACCCTGGATGATGATGAGGTATGTCCTGGAGAATCTATTCAATTCACTGACCAAACCATTCCAGATACTACCATTCAGTCCTACTTATGGGATTTCGGAGACGGTAACACTTCCGCTGCTCAAAATCCTTCACATGCATATGCTAATCCGGGAACCTATACAGTTTCTTTGACGGTTACCAATGTGCTGGCGTGTAGTGATACTGAATTCAAGGTGGATACCATCACGGTAGTAACTCCTTCCAATACGCAGTTTAATCCTTCTGCTACCGCTGGATGTATTCCGTTTTTGGTAGACTTTACGGATACTTCTATTGCTGGAGACCAGCCCATACTCACCTGGAGTTGGGATTTTGGAGATGGAACTACTTCCATAGCTCAGAATCCGTCTCATACATACACCACACCAGGTACTTACACTGCTACATTGACCACCACTGATGGTAGCGGATGTCAGGTAAGTTCTCAGGTAAGCATAGATGTGTTTGGCTTACCTACGGCGGAGTTTAATGCCTTGGATAGAGTAGGATGTGCACCTGAGAATATCACCTTTGTGGATCTGTCAACGGGTCCGGCTCCTATCGCTACTTGGGCATGGACCTTTGGAGATGGAGGTACTTCTAACGCTGCCAGTCCGACTTACAATTACTCGGCCGATGGTCTGTATGATGTGAGCCTCCTCATAACAGATGCGAATGGGTGTGTGGATTCTGTGAGAAAGGATGATTACATCAATCTGAGAAGACCTACACCTGACTTTACGGTGAATTTGACTACCATTTGTCCAGGCGTAGAGGTACAGTTTACCGATACCAGTATTCCCGATACTACGCTGACAGGATGGTTATGGGATTTTGGAGATGGGAATACTTCCACAGCTCAGAACCCTACCCATACCTATACCATACCGGGAGACTATGATGTTACCCTGACGGTAACCAATCTGCTGAGCTGTTCAGCTTCTACTACGCAGACGAACGTGATCACAGTAGTTACGCCAACTACTACACAGTTCACTCCATCAGCAACTTCTGGATGTATTCCATTTGAAGTGGACTTTACGGATACTTCAATAGCTGGTGATCAACCCATAGTGTCATGGAGTTGGGACTTTGGAGATGGAACGAGTTCAATTGCTCAGAACCCATCACATACCTATACTACGCCAGGCTCCTATACAGCTTTGTTGACCACTACTGATGGAAGCGGTTGTCAGGTAAGTTCTCAGGTAACCATAAATGTGTTTGGACCTCCTACGGCTGAGTTCAATGCATTAGATAGAATAGGATGTTCTCCGGAGAATATCACCTTTGTGGACCTATCATCTGGTCCGGCACCTATTGCGACTTGGTCATGGGACTTTGGGGATGGAGGAACGTCCAATGCGGCTAGTCCTACCCATACCTATACGGCTGATGGCCTGTATGATGTGAGTCTGATGATAACCGATGCCAATGGTTGTGTGGATTCTATTAGAAAGGATGATTATATCAATTTAAGAAGACCTACACCTGACTTTACGGTAAATACAAATGCTGTTTGTCCAGGTCTTGAAGTGGAGTTTACAGATATCACGGTTCCAGATACCACGCTAGTAGGTTGGTTGTGGGACTTTGGAGATGGGGCTACTTCTACTCTTCAAAACCCGACACATACCTATACAGCCTCAGGGAACTATAATGTAAGCCTGACAGTCACCAATCTGTTGAACTGTTCTGCTTCTATTACCAAAGCTAATAGTGTAACCATATGGTCGCCACCTACGGCTGATTTCACTCCCTCTGCACCTACAGGTTGTAGTCCGCTGACAGTAAACTTTGTGAATACCAGTACAGGAAACTCAGGAATAGTTGTGGCTTATGAATGGAATTTTGGAGACGGAACTTCCAGCATTCTCTCTAATCCTTCTCACACTTATCCCACACCGGGTACCTATCAGGTACAGTTGATTGCGACAGATAATAATGGATGTCCAGATACGACGGTACAAGCTATCACGGTCTTTGATAATCCGCTAACTCAGTTTGAGGTGAGTGATTCTGTGGGCTGTGCGCCATTTACGACTTCATTCAGAGATGTCTCTACCGGGCCTGTTCCTATCAATGCATGGCTGTGGGACTTTGGAGATGGAAATACTTCTACCTCTCCCTTCCCGACCCATACATATTTGAATGATGGAATATATGATGTAAGCCTTACAGTTACTGATATTAACGGTTGTCAGCATACTCTGCTAAAGTCAGGCTTGATAAGACTATCCCGCCCGACTACAGATTTCAATGTTAACATTACCCAGACATGTCCGGGAACAGAAGTGAGGTTTACCGATACCTCTACGCCTGATACCACTTTGGCTAGCTGGTTATGGGATTTTGGAGATGGGAATACTTCGACAGATCAGAATCCTGTGCACCTCTATGCTGCTCAGGGTACCTATTCGGTTTCCCTCACGGTAACCAATATGCTGGGATGTAGCAGAACAGAGATAAAGACCAATTTTATAGATATCCTTCAGGCACCTACCCCTGTGTTTACTCCCTCCGTAACGGAAGGCTGTACGCCACTGAATGTGGTCTTTACAGATGCTTCAGTAGGGAATAGTGGGGCAGTAGTAGCTTGGCAGTGGAAGTTTGGAGATGGAACTACGGCTACGGTTCAGAATCCGAACCATCTATACACAAATCACGGTGTGTATCCTGCCAAGCTGATCGTTACGGATGCGAACGGATGTTATGATTCTACAGAAGTGGATCTGACTGCATGGGAGCTTCCTTCAGTAGCCTTTGGCGCTTCAGACTCATTAGGGTGCGCACCACAGACCATCACCTTTGAAGATGAAAGTACTTCTCCTTATGTACTGAATAACTGGGCATGGGATTTCGGAGATGGTGGCACATCTAATAGCCAGGATCCGGTTTATACTTACGCTAATGATGGAGTATATACAGTTTCCCTGGTAGTTGGAGACCAGAATGGCTGTAGAGATACACTCGAGAAAGTGAATTACATCAGACTTTCTCACCCACAGAGCGACTTTACCTCTGATGTAACGTCAGGCTGTCCAGGACAGGCGATCAGGTTCTCTGATACTTCTACACCGGATACGGTTCTGAATAGCTGGTTATGGGACTTCGGAGATGGAAATACTTCCATAGCTCAGAATCCGACGCATGTGTACCAGAATCCAGGTGTGTACGCAGTGAGCCTAACCATCAACAATATCCTAGGATGTGGAGATGTAGAGGTAAAAACCAACTACATCACCATTCATACGCCTCCTCAGGCGCAGTTTACACCGGACGTACTACAGGGATGTCCTCCGCTGGATGTGAACTTTACCAATAATTCAGTGGCCAATTCTGCCCCTATTACGAACTGGAATTGGGACTTTGATAATGGAAATACTGGAATCTTTGTAGATGAAAGCCAGACCTTTACCACTCCAGCTACCTATGAAGTGCAACTGATTGCTACAGACGGATTTGGATGTAGGGACACAGTTACGAGAGACATTGAAGTATTTACGCCGCCTGTGGCAGTGTTTGTAGCTACTGATAGCCTTGGGTGTGCTCCTACGGAAATCGACTTCCTGGATCAGTCTACAGGGACTAATCCATTAAATCAGTGGAATTGGGATTTTGGAGATGGGGGAAACTCTACTATACAGTCTCCATCACATACCTTCACCGCAAACGGAACCTTTGATGTGAGTTTGGAAGTAGTAGATGTAAATGGATGTAGAGATACCTTGGTTAGGGATAACTATATCAGACTGGATCAGCCTGTAGCTAACTTTACTGTAGATAACCAACTGGACTGTCCAGGAACTACGCTTCAGTTTACAGATACTTCTGTACCTGATACGACCATAGCTAACTGGTTGTGGGACTTTGGAGACGGAACTACCTCTAATATTCCAAACCCCTCTCATCTGTATACTACCTCAGGAAACTATACTGTGAGTCTGACCATCACCAATGTATTGGGTTGTTCTGATACACGTGTGAGAAATAATGTGGTCAAGATCTTCCAGGGACCGAATACCAACTTTGTGATAGCAGATAGCATAGGATGTTTCCCCTTCGTGGCAGACTTTACAGATATATCTGTAGGAAATGATGCCCCCGTGGTAGGGTGGATTTGGGACTTCGGAGATGGTACCTCTTCAGTAGAGCAAAATCCTGAGCATACTTATGCTTCACCAGGAACCTTCACAGTCTCATTGATGACTACGGATAACAATGGTTGTTCAAGAAGTACTTCCAAGACAGTATATGTGCTTGAGCATCCAACGGCAAACTTCTTTACCTTGGATACTCTGGGTTGTGCCCCTGTTTGGGCAGACTTTGTGGACCTTTCTTCAGGTGACTTCCCTATAGCCGATTGGCAGTGGGACTTCGGGGATGGAGGTACTTCTACGGATCAGAATCCGACTCATGTATACACACAGGATGGATTCTACACAGTAAGCCTGATAGCTACAGATGGATTTGGCTGTTCTGATACAGCAGTGAAGCAGGAGTACATCCGCCTGAGAAATCCTCAAGCTGCTTTTGATGCAGATGAGCGCGCGGGCTGTCCAGGATTAGAGGTGCAATTCTCAGATGTGAGTGTGCCAGATACGACCATCATTTCATGGTCATGGCGTTTTGGGGATGGCAATACTTCAGCTGCTCAGAATCCTTCTCATGTTTACAATGACCCTGGAGATTATCAGGTGGAGTTGATCATTACGAATATTCTAGGTTGTACGGATACCATGAGAATGCCAAACTTCATTAGAATATACCAGCCACCAGTGGCTTCTATTCTCCCTTCTGCTACAGAAAACTGTGGACCATTCTCCGTTACCTTCACTGATGCTTCTGTGAGTACGCAAGGGATCGTTCAGTGGAGCTGGTCGGTAGACGGTACCAATTTTGCGAATTCTCAGAACGCTTCCTACTTCTTTGATGAGGTAGGGGTGTACACGGTGGAGTTGGAAGTTACGGATTCCAGAGGATGTACAGATACACATTCTGGTGATATAGAAGTATTCGGTATTCCTGAGGCAGAATTCACCGTTTCTGACAGCATGGGCTGTGGACCTGTAACCTTGAGTTTCCTGGACCAGACTAATGCTTCTAGTCAGATCAGAGTGTGGGATTGGGAGTTCGGAGAGGGAGTAGGTTCTGACCAGGAAAATCCCGTCTACACTTATAATCAGGATGGATTGTATTCAGTCAGTCTGACCGTTCAGGATGAAAATGGTTGTATAGACTCAGTTAGCAAAGAGAACTTCATCAGACTGAGACATCCAGAGGCAGACTTTACAGTAGAGTATACGCCAGGTTGTGCACCTCTCTTTGTGAATTTCTTCGGAGAAAGTACAGGACAGGCGGGCATAGATATCTGGAACTGGAGTATGGGAGATGGAAATGTAGGAGGAGGTCAGAATGTGACTCATCCTTATACATTGCCGGGTGATTATGCCGTGAGGTTGATAGCTGTTGACTCTCTGGGATGTGCTGATACAGTTACCAAGGTTACGAATGTCAACATCATTGAAGATCTGGTACCTGAAGTAGTGAGCATTCACCATGTGAGTACATTGTCTGATACCAGTATTCAGATCATGTTTGCACCTGATACAGATCCTAACTTTGAGAAATACATTCTCTATAGAGAATCAGAAACTCAGCCAGGGATATATTTACCGATAGATTCTACCGAGTTTAGAAATGATACAGTATTCGTGGACCTAACACCAAGGACCACAGTGCGCTCCTACTGTTATAAAGTGGTGTCCCGTAATAATTGTGGGTCTGAGTCCAGTCTGCTACAAACACAGGAGCACTGTAGTGTAGACATACTCTCAGTAGCTATACCTGATCAGGTGATTCTAGAATGGAATCCATATAGAGGATGGCAGGTAGACCAGTATGAGCTGTATAGAGTTACGGACTACAATCCTTTTAGGGTAGAGCTAATAGCTACGCTTCCGGGAACAGAAACTCAATACCTTGATGAGAGTACAGAGTGTTTCAATGCGTATAGTTATAGAGTGAAGGCCGTAGGAAGCGGAGCGCTGCATGAATCCTGGAGTGATACTACAGTTTCCTTTAACCAGAAAACAGTAAGTATTTCTACACCTGACCTGCTGGTAAGAGCAACCGTGGAGAATGATATAGAAGTACTGGTGGAATGGCAGGACTTTGAACTTCAGGGGGAGGAAATTCTATACCTGGAGCGCCAGGAAGAAGGAGGCCCTTGGACCACCGTAGCTACCTTCCCCGCAGGAGAGGACAAATACATAGATGAGAATGTAGATGTCCAGAATAAGTCTTATTCTTATCGGGTCTCAGCTCAGGATAGCTGTGGCTTCAGAACAGACCCCAGTAATATAGGAAAGACAGTACTCATGGCCGCTGAACGTTCTGCCGGACAGAATAACATCAGTTGGAGTGCATATCAAGGTTGGAAATTTGGGGTGGATAAGTATGAGATTGAAGTATACAATGAGGCGGCAGGCCAGTACCAGTTGGTAGATGTGGTACAGGGCGATATTACCGAGTACGAAGATAGAACCACCTCGCTGGACCAAGGGGAGTACTGTTACCGGATTTGGGCAGTAGAGTTGGGGAATAATCGGGCACGAAGCCTTTCTAATGAGATGTGTCTGCCTGTGCTGACCAACTTAATGGCTCCTAACGCCTTTACGCCTAATCAGGACGGAATCAATGAAGTATTCACCCTGAATGGAATCCACGTCCTCACCTTTAATATGCAGATATACAGTAGATGGGGAACCCTGCTGTACGAATCTAATGACATCACTGAAGGATGGGATGGAACCTTTGAAGGAACACCTGTGAAAGAAGGAGTGTATGTCTACATCGCTAAGGGAGTAGGCTTCAACGGACAGCCATACCTGGTGAGAGGGACAGTAACTTTATTAAGGTAAAAGAATTTAGCCCGCGAACAGGTGATCTGTTTGCGGGCTAATCATATTTTCTATCAGGGGTAAGAGAAGTATTACTCTATTACTAAACGTTCTATTTCCCCTAATTCAACAGATAGCTTGAGTTTGGCACCTAGCGCATTCAAAACTTTGAGGATAGTATCTATCCTGAATTGTTTAGTGTTGTTCTCCAGCTTTGAGATTTGCGCTTTTTTCACTCCTATTAATTCACCCAATTGCTCCTGAGTAAGATTC
>JBCBKZ010000004.1:0-26020 GCA_038520955.1 Bacteroidota bacterium
CTCAGTTTCAACCAAAACCAAAATGATTATGAAAAAGCCCTTAGTAAACAGATATGTTTTCGTCTGTCTTTTCATGTTCCTGTTCGCCTGCGACAATGATGATGGAGATGTACAACCTAATTTAGACACAGTAGGATTTGATATTGATGTTTCTGGGAGTACCTCGAGAAATATGCAGGGATCTAATGCTACCTATAGATTTTTGGACATGCCCAGCAGCTTTGTTACGTCTCATCAACTCGCCATGTACCTGACAGATGGCGACGGCTACACTGTGATTGCCACCATTTTACTGAATGGGACTACCCTGCCTGGGACGGGAACCTATGAAGTGAATGATATTTTCAATAGTAACGGTCTGGAGCTGTTCGATGCCGGACTTTCCTTTGGGCAAAATGGCGGCATAAGCCATAATACCATTGGTGGGAGTGGTACTATCACCATTACAGAAACAGGTAGTGGCTTTATCAAAGGCACATTAGATGGCAGTTTGAGAGCTACCAGCAATGGAGGAGGAGAAGTTAGTCTCAAAGGATCCTTTTATGCTGAGGAATAAGCAGATCTTGAAGAATATGGAAAGGCCTACTTATAGTCTATATGGCTAAGTCTTCCCATATTCTCTTTCGAGGAAAATGAGAAAAGGTGAGATAGTTGGGGGATGTTAAAGGACCTCTATTCCCGTCCAATGGTCGGAAGGTTGTTGGCCTGCATAGCTTTGGGCCTTTTCCCAGAATAGTTTGGCAGGTTTGTCAGCAGGATTTGCGGCTAGCACCTTGGAGAAAGCCGCTACCGCTTCAGGGAACTTACCAGCCTGATAGCAGGAGATTCCCTCATGAAAGGTAGCTAGGCTATCCTGCTTCAGTTTAATCTCCTCTTCCTCTCCCCCATCAAAGCACTCATACAATTCCAGGGTTTCTTCTTTGCCCTTGGCCTGAACCTTTCCCAGATATCTCAGATGGAAATCTTCAGGAGAACTTAGTTTATGATGGATAGCCCCACTAATGAGGATGTCCACTCCATAATGTTTGGTTAAGCCTTCTACCCTGGAGCTTGTATTCACCGTATCTGCTACCAGTCCGGTATCCAAACGCTTATCATCTCCTATCATCCCCATCATCAAAGAACCCATATGCAAGCCTATCCCTATTCTAAGGGGCTGTCTATGCTTATCATGACGCTCATCATTATAGTCTCGTAGCGTCTGTATCATATTTACAGAGGCCTTCAGGGCTTTGTCTGATTCGTCCAGGAAAAGGGCCATGATGCCATCCCCATAGAACTGATTCACGAATCCTCCATGCTCCTGAATGACAGGGCCCATTCTTCCGAGATAAGCATTCAGGAAGGCAAATGTTTGCTCCGGGGACATGTCTTCAGCCAGAGACGTATACCCTCTGATATCTGAGAAAAGTACGGTTCCTGTACGAGAAACCTGGTCCCCTAGCTGAACCTCAGTGATATTCTCTTTTCCCAAAGACCGAAGAAACTCATAGGGGACAAATCTGCTGGTAGCAGCATTAATGGTCAGCAGATCTATATGTGTTTTGATTCTGGCCAATAACTCCTGCTTGGAGAAGGGTTTTACGATATAGTCGTTGGCACCTGTCGTGAGTCCCGTTACCAGATCAGACACTTGATTTTTGGCCGTAATCATGATGATGGGGAGCTCAGAAGGAAGATAGGTCTCTCGCAGTTTCTGACAAACCTCATAGCCCGACATTTTAGGCATCATCACGTCAAGTAAGATCAGATCAAAGTTTTTGTCAGAAGCTTTGATGATTTCCATGGCCTCAACCCCGTCCTCTGCAGAGGTGATTTCATAGGGTCCTTTGCTCAGGTGGTTTTTGAGCACCATACGGTTGATAGGCTCATCATCTACTACCAGTATCTGATAAGTGGCCTTGGCAGTCTCCTCAACTCTTTCCATCAATTCTTCTTCCGGAAGGGCAAAAGCTGTCTGGATTCCCTTAAACTGAGACTTGTCAAAAGAAGGAACGGAAACCTCCGCACTGCTCAGTTCCTGAGCTTCTTCCGTACTGATGGGTAGGTCAAACCTAAAGGTAGACCCTCTGCCTACCTCGGAGTGCACACTGATGCTTCCCCCATGAAGTTCTACCAGTTGGCGGGTAATGCTAAGTCCCAGGCCTGTGCCCCCATATTTACGTTCCGTGGATCCATCTCCCTGCTCAAATGACCGAAAGATCCCTTCCTGCTTGTCTTCTGGTATGCCTATACCCGTATCTTCAACTGCTACTTTAATCCTTTCGCCCTCCTGTCTGGCCTTAATGATGACCGCTCCCTCTTCTGTAAACTTAATGGCATTCCCCACAAGATTATAGAGAATCTGTTGTAGCCTGTTTTCATCTGCTGATACGGCAGGTAGGCCATTCTCTATATCCATGGCCAGTTCTATGTCTTTTTCTCCCAACAGGGACTCGCTTACTTGTAGGACCACATGAGAGAGCGACCTGATATCCAGAGGTTTTTTCTGAAGGTGAATTTCAAAATTCTTTAGCTTGGAAAAATCCAGCAGATCACTCACCAGACTATTAAGTCTTCTGGCAGAACTGATGACCATTTCCAGATTTTTACGGGTCTCAGGATATATAGGTCCCGTAACGCCATCATTTATGGCCTCAGAAAGACCCAGAATTCCGTTAAGCGGAGTACGCAACTCGTGTGAAGTATTGGCCAGGAACTCATCCTTCATCTTATCTGTCTGCCTCAGCCTATCATTTGCCTTTTCCTGCGCATTCAACTTTTCTTCCAGAGCCCGCTTATTTTCCTTTTCCAGTAGCTTGATTTTTTGCCCCACCCCTAAGGCGAATACGATCATCTGTAGCACAATGCCCACTTCTGCAGCCAGGATGATCTTCTGGAAGGTAAGCCCCTTAAAAAATAGCCAGGTGGCTCCTACCGCTATCACGGGCGTAAGCCCTATGAACAGGATCAGTATCACCATTCCCAACAAGAAAGGTTTAGCAGGCTCATAGTTTTTTCTCCAGGCTTGTACCCCCAAAATAATGGTCATGATAAGGCTAGCTGTAGTAGACATAAGCATGATCACGGCCATCACCTGAGCCACTGCATTCAGTGCATTTAAAAAGGCCTCCGGTATGACATCTTGCTGAATAGCGGGGAGAAAATTCAGAGACTGAAGAAGCATCAAGCTCAGAGGAGGAATCACAAAGCCATACATGAACCATCTCGTGATTTTGTAGGAGGTAGGGAGAAGTTCTTTAGCATTTAAATACCTCAGGGCAAAAGCCAACAACCCAATGCCAGCTATTAAAAAGGCAAATAGGTAGAAAAAGAGAAAGTTATTTGGCTGTAAGGGAAACAAATCGTGATACCAATAACCTGTCCCTGCAAACAGCAATACCCCTGAAATATACAATAGGTAAGGCGGGTAGGTCTTTTCTTTTGAAGAAAGGTAGAGCAACAGGAAGTAGAATAGCTGAACAAGCAGTATGGCAATGAAAATGCCCAAGTCCCGGTAAAATGCGGCTTCCTTTACCGTGAGAAAGTCCGGCTCATGATAAGCAAACCTAACTCTCTTAAATTGATATTCTTCTGCCGCAGCAGGTATTTTAGCCAGGAGGGTTCTGGTACTTCCCTTAGGCATATCCAGGTAGAAAAAGGTACGCCAGTCTTTTACCGCAGTTTTGTCTTTATGGTGAACCTTTAATCCGGTAATTAATGAATCGAAAGCCATGGAGCTATCCGACTGAATCCGGGGAAAGTAGATATAGGCAGTATCCCAGGTAGCAATATCTATCCCAAGAGAAAAGAGAGATTCCTCATCCTTGTCATCATATCCCCTGATCCGCATCCCTACCCAGTAGGTAAGCTCATGATCCATCTCCTCTCCATGGTACTGAGGATAAAACTCCCCCCTTTCATAAGCTTGATAAGCTGCTTCCAGATTGAGTTCACCGCTGGTGTCTGCATACATCAGCAGAGAGTTCATAATGCTGATATAGGAATACTGGTTATTGAATGAAGTCTTAATTTCATCCAGGCGGAATCCATGGGTAGCCTTTAACACATCTGCTACATCATCCAGACTGTCCGCCAGTGTACTGTCATTAAGTTTATATAGGGCACTTGACCAACCATATAAGGACTCATACATGAGCACCGTATCATTGCTGAGGACTGATTGGCGGTAAATACTATCTGAAAAAAAATGTAAAGAGGACCAGTTCTCCAGAGAATCTAAATCACTGGAAATGGCATTATAGGCTTCTTCAGCTGTGAGGGTATCGGGCTTGGAAAATTCTCTCAGAAGAGAGTCCAGAGGTAGTTGCTGAGCGATCAATCCTAAAGGACCAATGGCCAGAATGAATAAGATGATGGTGCGCGTCCTTTCCTGTATCCAATTCCTCATCATAGGCTAGAAGACCTAAATTAGCCTAATTTATGCTAATCTCATAACAAGATAGCCTACTGGCTATTCTCAATCCAGGAGGCCCGATAACCTCTTCGGGAAACAAGATGTCTCTGGGGATCTTTTCTACCTAATTTATTTGACTTAGCTGATGACTGGATTTTTCCATGAACATTCTCGCTGATCTATCCCCAGGATTAAGCTTACATACTTCTGAGAAGGCAACTTCCGCTTGAGAAAAATTCCCTTCCTGATAATACTTAATCCCCTGCTGAAAGAGATTCAGGCTTTCTTTTTTAAGTCTCATTTGTTCATTCGCTCCACCATCAAAACACTCATAGAGTCTGATGATTTCTTCTTTTCCTTTCGCTTGTACTTCCCCCAGATATCTCAGTTGAAAATCTTCTGGGTTTTCCAACTGATCATAGATGGCTCCGCTTATCAGGATATCCACCCCAAACTGCTTGGTAAGGCCTTCTATCCGGGAACTGGTGTTCACCGTATCAGCTACGAGTCCTGTATCCAGCCTTTTGTCATCCCCAATCATGCCCATCATGAGGGAACCTATGTGTAAGCCTATGCCTATTCTCAAGGGCTGTCTGTCCTTATCCTGTCGCTCATCATTATACATCTGAAGCGTTTGTATCATGCTGATAGCAGCTTTCAAGGCTCTGTCAGCCTTATCCAGGAATAAGGCCATGATCCCATCACCATAAAACTGGTTCACAAAGCCTCCGTGCCGCTGGATGACCGGTCCCATTCTCCCGAGATAAGCATTCAGGAAGGCAAAGGTCTGCTCTGGACTCATGTCTTCAGCCAAAGAAGTATACCCTCTGATATCCGAAAACAAGACCGCCCCCGTACGGGACACTTGGTCTCCCAGCTGCACTTCGGTGATATTGGTTTTGCCTAGAGAACGAAGAAACTCAAAGGGAACAAATCTACTGGTGGCAGCATTAATGGTCAGCAGATCTATATGGGTTTTGATCCTTGCCAGTAATTCTTGTTTGGAGAAAGGTTTTACGATATAGTCGTTAGCTCCTGAACTCAGTCCAGTAACCAGATCTGCCACCTGATTCTTGGCCGTAATCATGATGATGGGAAGCTCTGATGCCAGGTAGTTTTCCCTCAGCTGTTCACATACTTCAAATCCAGACATTTTAGGCATCATCACATCCAGAAGCACCAAATCTATCTGCTTACCGGACTTGAGAATGTCCAATGCTTGCAAACCATCTTCAGCCATGACCACCTCATAAGCTTCACTTGCCAGATGGTTTTTAAGGACCATCCTGTTGATAGCTTCATCATCTACCACTAAAATTCTATATACGGCCCGTGTATGTGCCTCTACTTGTTCGGCCAGTTCTTCCTCTGCCAGGGCCGTAGCGGTTTTAACTAATGACAAGGGAGCCCCCTTGATGGAAGGAACAGAGACTTCTGCTACATGTAACTCCTGGGCATCTTCAGCACTTATGGGTAGGTCAAAGGAGAATACGGACCCTCTCCCTACTTCTGAGTCTACTGAGATGTGTCCGCCATGCAGCTCTACCAATTGGCGTGTAATACTCAGTCCAAGACCTGTCCCCCCATACTTCCTTTCTGATGACCCATCTCCCTGCTCAAAAGAACGGAATATGCCTTCCTGTTTGTCTTTGGAAATCCCTATGCCTGTATCTTCTACAGAAACTATAACCCGATCATTTTCCTGCTTAGCGCTTAGGCGTACCACTCCTTCATCTGTGAACTTAATGGCATTCCCAATGAGGTTATAAAGAATTTGCTGAAGCCGATTCTCATCTGCATACACGGCCGGGAGACCTGGCCTTATATCCATTTGGAGGTCAAGTTTTTTTTCTACAATCAAGGATTCACTCACTTTCATGACCACCTGAGAAAGAGAGCGAATGTCTAGGGGTTTTTGCTGTAGCCGAATGTCAAAGTTCTTCAGCTTGGAGAAATCCAGCAGGTCATTGACCAAACTTCCCAATCTTCTGGCGGAACCTATGATCATTTGCATATTCTCACGGGTTTCCGCTTGTATAGGGCCTGTAACCCCATCATGAACTGCCTCTGACAAACCCAGAATACCGTTTAAGGGCGTACGTAACTCATGAGAAGTATTCGCCAGGAACTCATCCTTCATTTTATCCGCCTGTAGCAGTTTCTCATTGGCTTCCTCCTGTACTTTCAACTGATCCTGTTGCGCAATCAGCTTCTCCTCCATGGCTTTTTCATTCTCTTCCTGTAGGAGGTTAATCTTGAGACCTACTCCCAACGCGAATACAATCATTTGGAGCACTATCCCAAAGGCCGATGAAAAGGCTAAGGTTTCATGACTTACAGACGATAACTCTATGTCAGTAACATTTCCAATCAGGACCAGGACTGCGTTTGTTCCTACAAATATGATCAAAATGATCATCCCCAAAAGAAAAGGCTTAGCAGGTTTATACCCTTTCTTTAAGGCTTGAACACCCAATACAATGGTGAAAATGAAGCCAATAAAAGTCAGGACTAAAATGGCAAAAATGAGCGAGTTGGCTACCTTATTAAGGATATCTATAAGTGTCTCCGAAAATGATGCGAGTGTCTCGTAGGGAAGGAAATTGAGTGGAAGGATCAACAAAAGCGTGATGGGAGGGGCGACAAAGATGTACATAAACACCTTTGTTACTTTATAGGATTTTGGGAGTAGTTCCTTTACGTTCAAGTACCTTAGCGCAAAGGCCAATAAGCCTATCCCGGCTATCACAAAGCCCAGAATGTAGAAGAACCAATAGTGCCTGAGATGGAAGGGAAATACATCAGCATACCAAATATCGGTAGCCACAAAGAAGAATACCCCAAAGATGAACAACAGATATGGCAGGTAGGATCGTTCTCGTGTAGAAATAAATAACAGCAAGAAGTAGAGCAACTGCACGATCAGGATACCGGCAAAAATTTTGATACCCAGAGAGTAGCGTGCATCTCTGCCTTCCAGGAAGTCAGGGGGATGACTCGCTAGTCTCATGGGACTGGGTTGGTCATTCTCGGAGGCTAATACCTTTAACAGTACCGTTCTGGTCTCCCCCTTTCTCACATTGAGATAAAAGAAATTTCGCCAGTCTTTTACTGCCGTTTTATCTTTTTCTCTAACCCTGATTCCGGTCAGTAAGGTCTTGTATTCATAGCTACTATCTTCTTGTATTCTGGGGAAGAATATATAAACGGAGTCCCAGCTATATTCTTCAATCCCAATAGAAAACAAGGTTCTTTCATCCTTATCCTCAAATCCTCTTACCCGCATAGCTACCCAATAAGTCAGGCTGTCGGTTAACCCCGGTCCGGGAAATTGAGGATAAAACTTTCCCTCTTTCAGCGCCTGATAGGCTTCATCTACGCTAAGACTGTGGGTACTATCAGCGAAAATGGATAAAGAATAGCGGATGCTTTCCCAGGTGAGTATGCCATCTTCCGCACTGTATTCTCCATCTAACTGATACCCATGCATGGCTTTCAGTCGATTGGCTTCTCTGAATAAGCTGTCTCCTTTTAGGGAATCATTCAGGTTTACATAGGTCCTGCTTAATGGATATAAAGCTGCATAAGTGAGAAGAGTATCATCCAGAGAAACTCCAAGCCTATATATGCTGTCTGAAAATACCTGGGTCTCTTCCCATCTCTCATCAGCTTCCAGAGAATCTGAGATAAGCTCAAAAGCTTCCCATAGGGGAAGACTATCATTTTGGTAGAAATCAGTAAAGAGAGAATCTACGGTAGCTTGCTGTGAATAAAGGCCGCTTAAGGTAAGCGTATAAAGTATCAGAAAGGTAAGTAACCTCCATTTCATCAGCAAAGGGCTTTCAGCGGTTGTATTATGGTACTTCTCCCCTCAAGAAAAGAGAGAATTTTATCAGACTTATTCTATTTCTACTATGGCTTCTACTTCTACGGCAATATTTCCTGGTAAAGCCGCCATTCCAACCGCTGCACGAGCATGTTTCCCTCTATCGCCAAACACAGCCACCATCAGGTCTGAGTAGCCATTGACCACTTTAGGTTGATCTTCAAAGGCAGGGTCAGAGTTCACCATTCCCATCACCCTCACGATCCGCTTGACACGCTTGAGGTCTCCCAATTCGGCTTTCAGTACGCCTATATGATTAATGGCCACCAGTCTCCCTGCAGCGTAGCCTTCTTCAATGGTTAAATCCTGGCCAAGCTTTCCGGTAATATTTGTTCCATCCGCTTTCCTGGGGCCTTTACCAGCCAGAAAAAGAAGGTCGCCAGTTTGAACGGCATTCACATAATTGGCTACTGGAGGAGAAGGAGTGGGTAGTTCTATCCCCAGGCTGTCAAGTACAGCTTCAGGGCTATAACCTGGATCTTCTTCTACTTGAGATGTTTTGGCGAGATTATCAGAACAGGATGCTACCCCCCAGATCAATAAGGCTAATGCCATGAGACTGAAGGGCCAAAGTTGATGAGTTTTCATAGGGTTACGTATAAGGCAGCATTTGGTAAGATAAGACATTCTCCTAAATTCAAAAACTCCCTCAGGGATTTAATAGTTGAATCAGGCTTAATAATGGCTTAACTTAAGCTTAATTTATGAGCTGTTCTTTTTAACAATTGTCAATTACAAGCCTTTAGACATCATGAGAAATTTACTCCTAACAGGACTGTGTCTTCTATTTGGAGGCATAAGTACCCAGGCCCAGAACGCGCTGGAAAGCCTGATTAATGAAAAAGCCACTGCCATAGAGGCTAAGGTAGTAGAATGGCGTAGACACCTTCACGCCAATCCAGAATTATCCAACAGAGAATACAAAACAGCTGAGTATGTAGCTAATCATCTCCGTAGCCTGGGAATAGAGGTTCAAACAGGAATAGCTTATACGGGTGTGGTAGGTCTCCTGAAAGGCGGTAAGCCTGGACCGGTAGTAGGCCTGAGAGCGGATATGGACGCCCTTCCAGTAACTGAGCGAGTGGACATCCCTTTCGCCTCCAAGGTGATTTCAGAATACAACGGAATAGAGACAGGCGTCATGCATGCTTGCGGTCATGATACGCACGTAGCTATTCTCATGGGCGTAGCAGAAATCATGTCTGAAGTAAAAGAGGATATACCTGGTACCATTAAGTTCATCTTCCAGCCAGCCGAAGAAGGCGCTCCTGAAGGGGAAGAAGGCGGAGCTGACCTAATGGTGAGAGAAGGTGTCATGGAGAATCCCAAAATAGATGCTGTATTTGGGCTTCATATCAATTCTCAGCTGGAAGCTGGACACATCGGCTACAAACCAGGTGGTGCATTAGCTGCAGCTGACAGATTCCGTATAGTGGTGAAAGGAAGACAGTCTCACGGTTCCCAGCCATGGGGAGGCGTAGACCCCATTGTGGCTTCAGCTCAGATAGTCATGGGGCTTCAAACCATTATCAGTCGTCAAACGGAGTTAACCAAAGAAGCCGCTGTCATTTCAGTAGGCCTGATCAGAGGGGGAATCCGCAACAACATCATCCCGGAACAATGTGAGATGATAGGTACCATCAGAACCCTGGATACTGAGATGCAGGATATTATTCACAAGAAAATCAAGCACACTGCTACTTCCATAGCCGCTGCTTCAGGTGCCGTTGCAGAAGTAGAAATCTTCAAAGGCTATCCCGTAACCTATAATAATCCTCAACTGACCATGGACATGCTCCCTACCCTTCAAAGAGCGGTAGGCGAAGATAAGGTCCATCTACAAGTAGCCAGAACAGGAGCAGAGGATTTCTCTTACTATGCCATGGAGGCACCCGGACTGTTCGTATTCCTTGGAGGTAGGCCAGCTGATGTGGCTCCTGAAGATGCGGCACCTCACCATACACCCGACTTCTACATAGATGAGAGCGGTTTCGTGAATGGGGTGAAAGTGCTAGCTAATCTGGCCCTGGATTATATGGAGAATCAGGAATAAAAAATGTAGGGGTGGATTTATCCGCCCATCATATTCTCCGGCAGTTAAAACAGCCGCTACATTAAGATATTGAACATACAGCCATAGAGCCGCGATGTATCGCGGCTCTAGCTATTTTGGGGAACTATCCGCATTGAATACGGTAGGGAGGGAAAGATTTTTCGCCCTTGCTGTGATATGGCTTCCCACCATTGAAATGGTGGACTCATAAAAAATGGATCGACTACTTTAGCTGCCGTTGAAGTTACGGGCAGCTAAAGAAGCCCGTCCAAAAAAGATCATAGATTATCCTCACCAAACTACTCCTTAGCTTCCGCCACCGGTTCTTCCTCTGTCTTAAAAATCAATTTGATCTTTTCCTTTCTATGGTAGGAGGCCAGGTCTATGGCAGCGTTCATTTCGAAACCTATGAGGAGGGTGATGGAGATATAGTAAAACCAGATCATCAATAAGATGACCGCACCTACGGATCCGTAAATCTGGTTGAGATTTCCGAAACTACTGAAGAAGTACTGAAAGCCTATGAGCGTAATCCACATGAGCACACCTGCCAAAGCGGTACCAGGGGTAATGAAGTTCCAGCGCTGCTTGGTAGCAGGCGCCAGGTAGTAGATAATGGAAATACTAAAGAAGATCAGGAATAGAAGCACCAGAGAGTTCAAGGCTTTAAGCAGAATCAAATAGAAAGACTTGCCCAGCATCCCTTCCACCCTGAGGTATTGGATGAAGGATTCTCCCGTAATCAAAGCACCTATAGAGACAGCCACCAAGGAAGCCAATACAATCAGAATCAGAAAGGCAATCCCGTATAGTTGAAAGATGTTTCTTCGCTTAAAGATCTCGAAGTTCTCCTCATCCTTGGTAAAGGCTTTCATCATGGCGATGATCCCACGGGTAGCCCCATAGAGCGTCAGAAATACGTTCAGGATGATTAACTGAAAGGGAATGTCTTTCAGTGAAACGATGATAGACTCAAGCAGTGGTCTTGTAGCCGCTGGGAGAATTTGCTGTAGGTAGTCGATGATGACCTCCTGCAGGTCGAAGTCGGTTACCGGAAAGTAGGGAATGACCGATAGAATGAGGAATAGCAGCGGAAAGAGAGAAAAGAAAAAGTTGTAAGACATGGCCGCCGCCATGAGGGTAAATTTCCCGTCAAAGAGTCCGTCAAAGAAGAATTTGAAGACATCATACACCCCCATACCCCTGAATCCAGGAAGGCTGATCTTCCTCAAAATGAGGAAAATGCGTTGCAAGTGTTTCCGGAAGTATGTTCTTATGGCATTCACCAGCGAATCAGCTTGCCGTGAATATCGTAAAAAAGACGATTAGAGTAGAAAAGAATGAGGCATTAGGCAGGACTATTCGACAGACCAGTGCTTTTCAACTGCATCTATCACGAATTTGGGAACTCTAACAGGTCTTCCCGTATCCTTTTTTAAGAACGCCAGCTTGACCATAGCTAGTATGGACAGCTTTCCCTCCTCATTATAGATCTCGTATTCTGTGAGAAAAGAAGCCCTGGGTTTTTCAGGCACCTTGGTACGTATGGTAGCCAACTCATCATATGTTAAGGGCAACTTATACTGTATGCGCATTTCAGCCACCGGCATGAGGAAGCCCTCCTCTTCTACCTTGGTGTAAGGCACGCCTATTTTTCTCACCAACTCTACCCTACCTACTTCAAAGTACTCGGCATACTTTCCGTAGTAGACAAAACCCATTTGGTCCGTATCAGCATATCTGACACGGACCGTTGTTTCATGTTGGATCATGCTAGTCTACGTCGAAGGTTTCGTCTATCTCCGCTTTCCAGGCCAGCATACCTCCAGCCAGGTTACGTACCTTGCTGAATCCCTGAGCTTGCATGAACTGAGTAGCTCTTCCACTCCTTCCACCAGAACGACAAATCATGACCACTTCCTTGTCTTTTAGGTCTTCCAGCTCTGCAAGCTTGGCAGGAAGGGTTCCCAGAGAGATTTTCTGAACACCCTTCAGGTGCTGCTGCTCCCACTCATGTGGCTCTCTCACGTCTATCATGACAGGGGCTGTCCCATCATCTAATCTGTCTGCTAATTCACTTACACTAATGTCCATATGGTTTGTATTGTGAGATGTTATTGTTCTTTATTTCCCTCCTTGGAGGGGTGGATTACTGCGTTCTCTTTTCTTGCCACCCTGATTTTGCTTGGGGTTTATTAAATCTAATAATCTAGGTGCCCTAAGCTTATTTCAAATCAGTAGCCAGAAAACCCTTCCGCTTCAATCCCGTTACCCTTGAAAGTGCAACAACCCTGCGATCCAAATTATAAAAGGATAGCAGTGCATCCACCTTTTTAAGGGGATGTGAGCTTGTGGGAAGGGGTTTTATAGCTCATATTTTCTCTTTCTCCCACCTTACTAGCTTGGGGTTTAACCCCCAAGTTATTTAAAACGCTTCAAAGGGCGGATAAATCCACTCCTACATTGGGCTTACTATTGTATATATGAGTCCACCATTTTAATGGTGGCATAAGGCCTACACATTAAACCTGAAATGCATAATGTCTCCATCCTCCACTACGTATTCCTTTCCTTCTATCGAAAGTTTGCCGGCTTCTTTAACGGCCTGCTCACTTTTAAAACTCATCAGGTCGTCATACTTCATCACCTCTGCACGTATAAACCCACGCTCAAAGTCGGTGTGAATCACACCCGCTGCTTGTGGCGCCTTGGTACCTTCCGTGATGGTCCATGCACGTACTTCCTTTTCCCCTGCGGTAAAGTAGGTCTGTAATCCCAGCAGGTCATAAGCCGCACGTATGAGCACATTCAAGCCCGGCTCAGTAAGTCCTACCGTTTCCAGTAGCTCCGTCTTCTCTTCAGGATCTTCAAACTCCATTAGCTGCTCTTCAAAAGAAGCACAGATGATCATGATGCCGGCATCCTCATCCTTGATATTCTCTTTGACCGCTTCCACATGCTTATTCCCATCAGGCAAGCTACCTTCATCTACATTGCAGACGTATAAGACCTTCTTATCTGTTAGCAGTCCTAGTTCTGCCATGAAGGTATCTTCCTCCTCAGTGCGGCTCAGGGTCCTTACATTTTTCCCTTGAGAAACATGATCCAGGTACTTCTGCACCATAGCTACTTGTCTCATGGCTTCTTTATTGCCACCCTTGGTCATCTTCTTGGTGCGGTCCAGCTTGCGCTCCAGTAACTCCATGTCTTTCAACTGAAGCTCCGTATCTATGATGTCCTTATCTCTGACCGGATCTACGCCTCCCTCTACGTGCACAATGTTTTCATCATCAAAGCAGCGCAGTACATGCAAAATGGCCTGCGTCTCTCTGATGTTCCCCAGAAACTGGTTTCCTAAGCCTTCCCCTTTAGAAGCCCCTTTTACCAAGCCTGCAATATCCACTATCTGCACCACCGTAGGTACGGTAGACTTCGGATTGATTAGGCCGGTGATATTGTCCAGACGAGGGTCTGGAACGGGTACCATGCCGACATTAGGCTCTATGGTACAGAAGGGGTAGTTGGCAGATTCTGCCTTGGCACTGGAAAGCGAATTAAACAAGGTAGACTTCCCTACATTCGGAAGACCTACGATCCCACATTTAAATCCCATCGGTTACATTTTTATTCTTGCGGCGCAAAAATACAATAATTCCCGACTTTTTGCTGGCTTTTGGAAAAGGGTTTTTGGGTATTTAGGTGTTTACTCAGATCATGATCTGAGTTATACGATTTAGGTTGTCGGTCCAGATCATGATCTTGGCCTAAGGGTGAGGGTCTTTTATTCTTTCTCCGCTAGCTTTTCAAGCGGTGTTTTCCCTAACCAGCTAATTATATTATGCCTATCAGTCTCATAATTAGCCCAGCATTCTTTTCCATCTTTTTCCGCATATAGGCGCATGTGCTTTTCGTAGCTCTTAGCCCTGAGAAAAGTCAGTCCATGCTCCTCACAATACTTCTTCCCAGCTTGCTTATTCTGATACTTAATCCATGCATCCCATGACCAAAAGATGGTTGGGAGAATAATGGCTAGAGAGAGAAAGAGGTACCAGAATAGCATAAAGAATGATTTGGACTACTCATCCAGATCATGATCTGGACCTAACGGAATGCTTATCTTTTTATCCTTTGCGGCTTAGCGACTTTGCGTGAATCCAAAGCTACTTCAGATCGCAGCAGCCCCATGCCTGTGCCCTCAAGCCCACCACGATGCCCTATAAAATAAATACTACCTAAACTTCGCCACTACCCTGAAATTCAGCAATCGTGCTGACAGTCTATTAGGGACAGCAAATCGGTTATTGTTGAGGTCCTTGATCCAGACGTAGGAGACGGTGTTTTCGCGCTGGAAGAGGTTGAAGATTTCCAGGGTAGCCCAGATGGACTCTACGCCCCGCTTACCTACATTACTGGTTTTAGGAACAAAGCTAATGAGTTTGCTAAAGCCTATGTCTACCCGGTGGTAGGCCGGAAAGTCAAAGGCCGTTCTACTTTCAAAAATGGTCGGTGGGCCATGTCTAAATCCACTCCCGAAGAGGTAACTCATATGCACCTTGAAAGTAGGATTAGAAGGTAGCTCATCCTGAAAATACATGGCAAAGGTGATGCGCTGGTCTGTAGGACGTGGCACTTCTCCCTGCTCATCATCTACTATGTCTTCTGCCGTTTTCAAATAGCCTACACTGATCCAGGAATCGGCCCCCTTAATAAACTGACCGCTGATACGGGCATCCAGTCCATAGGCATAACCCGTCGCTAAGCGATCCGGATAGTAACGCAGGCGGACGTTCTGCACCTCATAAGGGATGAGGTTGCTGAGATCTTTATAGTATGCTTCTGAAATTAGCTTGAAGGGACGCCCCCATGCCTTAAAGGTATAATCCAGTCCCGCTATGAAGTGAATGGAGCGCTGAGGTTCCAGGTTTAGGTTAAGCGTCCCGTCCAGTCGTCTAAACTCCCGATAGAAGGGGGGCTGGTAGTACACACCGGTTGCTAGTCTTAAACGCAGTTCTTTTCCGGCTGGAAGTCTAGATGCATCATACACAAACTGCACCCTGGGACTGATCATGAGGTCCTCTATGAGGTCATAATAGACCGCACGTACACCTGTAATAAGCTGTGTCGCTCTTCCCAGTTGAAACTCATGCTGAAGGTAAGCTTTGTATAGTCGGCTTACCAGATTGGCTTCTCCTTCTATGAACTCATTCACCCCAAATCTACCGAAGGGATCCACTGCATATCCTGCAGAATCCAGCACCGTGTATTCTTTCAGCTCATCATCTATCTCCTGGTATTGGTATTTCAGCCCGAAGAGGAGTTTATGCTTGGAAGTATTTCCCGGGAACCAGTAGCCGTTGAACTGACCACTGATCACATCTGCCGTCAGGTAGTTACGTGCGTGCCTGTATTCTGAGCCTATGCCCAGGTCAAATTCCGACTCATTGAACTCATCAGACCCAAAACTGGTATTTACCTCTCCTAGCAAGTAACCCCCTTCCACGTCAAATAGTTCATTCTCTGACGTTCTGAAGGCTGTGAAGGTGTAATTGAACTGCAGATTGGTGCTAGGCTGATGGGTCAACATGAGCGCCCCCAAGCCAGTGGTATAGTTGGAGGTTTCTCGTCCTTCAAAGCCTGTACGCAAGCGGAAAGCCTGCTGTATGGTCCCAAAAGTTGTTTCCCGACCATCTGGTTCAAAGAGATAGCGGTTGCGGGTCAAGGCTACAAAACCGGTCAGTTTAAGTCTGTCCTGGGGATAGTAGACCACTCGGGTAGTGTCATTCCCACGTGTTTTGTATTTGGTTTCCTTTGAGCCCGTCTTAGGGGTAAAGGTGAACATGCTTTGTACATCCACAAACTCTGGGCGGTATTCTCCACGTGTCTCTAAGCTGTTTAGCAGATAGGTGGTACTGAAGCGCCTGGCCCCCAATAGATAGGTAAATCTTCCCGGCTTGTCAGGATTGATCTTATTGGCAGATGTCCCTTCCGCATGTACAGACTGAGTTAGGAAGCCTGCTTCTATTGTTCCTCTAAATTTCTCCGGCGTACGGTAGGTGATGTCCAGCACGGAGGAGAGTCGGTCTCCATACTGAGCGGCAAAGCCTCCGGTGGAGAACTTGATGTCCTGGGCCATGTCAGGATTAGAGAAGCCTAAGCCTTCCTGTTGGCCATTTCTCGAGAGAAAGGGACGGTAGATTTCTATGCCATTCACATAGACCAGGTTTTCATCGAAGTTTCCTCCGCGGACCTGATACTGTGAAGAGAACTCATTATTGGAGGCTACACCCGGCAAAAACTTAACTGCTGCTTCCACGGATCTGTTGAAGGTAGGCATCTTGAGGATTTCCTCCGCTTTGATGGGGAAGATCTGCACTTGAGGGGGATCTTGCTTTTTCTCCGTAATCAAAGACTCGTCTAAGGTCAGTTCCAGCATTTTTACTGGCTCTGTATACACATACCCACTCACAATGTTCATGTCCAGCTGGGCAGCCTCATGCGTAGGGTGAGAAAATTTGATGAGGTAACGACCGGGCGAAAGCTTGATTTCGTACAAGCCATCCTCTCCTGTGGTGAATCTGGGCGCTTCCTCATTCACGGATACCTTTACCCCTTGAATAGGTCGGTTGTTGGGATCTATGACTTTTCCCTTCACGGTTCCAGGTGATTGTGCATATACCTGGCTAAGGAAAAAGCTGAAGAGGAGGAAAAAGGTCGTTCTACAAAAAATGTTCATTGACGCAAATATAGAAGTTTGCAGAAGAAGCCAAGGGGTAATTTTGGGTACATCTTCACTTAGCTTCTTTTTCTTTCCAGTGCTACGTCGCCTGCAGCGTGCCCTACTTTTTTCCTTAGCAAAAAAAGTAGGCAAAAATGCATTGTCCCTCCAATGCATCCCACATGCCGCCCACGACCAGTGGAGTGACGGCCAACCCGCCTGTACTAATGATTTGTTATATGGTAAACCCAAAAAACTATTTTCTTCAATACACATTTACACCCTCGTGTATGGTGCCAGGTTTAATTCGCTGGTCATGCCTGCCTGCCACTTTTGGTAGCCGGCATAGGCTATCATGGCTGCATTGTCCGTACAATAGTCCATAGATGGAATGAAGGCCTGCCAACCATTCTGCTCACACATAGTAGTGAACGCAGATCTTAGCTGAGAATTGGCTGAGACTCCACCGGCTAGGGCAACTTGTGTTACGCCATACTCCTTAACGGCATCTTCCACTTTCTCGATCAGAATGCTCACAATGCGGTTTTGGTAGCTGGCAGCCAAATCATCCAGGTTTTTCTTTATGAAATCTGGATCATCCTTCAGCTCATCTCTCAATAAATACAACAGTGAGGTCTTTATCCCGCTAAAAGAAAACTCAAATCTTCCCACATCCGCCTTGGGAAAGGAATATCGGCTTGGATCTCCTTCCTTCGCATGCTTATCTACCTGTGGTCCACCTGGATAAGGTAATCCCAATAGCTTAGCTGCCTTATCAAAGGCCTCTCCGGCCGCATCATCTATGGTCTGGCCGATGATCTCCATCTCAAAGAAGCTCTTGACCAGCACCAGTTGGGTATGTCCACCGGAAACCGTCAGATTAAGGAAAGGGAAGGTAGGCTTGGGGTCTTGAATAAAGTTGGCCAAAATATGGGCCTCCATATGATTCACGCCTATCAAGGGTACGTCTAACGCATACGCATAAGACTTGCTGAAGCAGATGCCCACCAAGAGTGCTCCCAATAATCCGGGTCCCTGTGTTACTGCTACAGCCGATAGATCTTTGCCTTCTATGCCTGCTTCTTCCAGAGCCTGCTGAACCAGGTATACGATGTTTTGCTGATGGAGTCGGGAGGCCAGTTCAGGGATGACGCCCCCGTACTTGCTGTGATCTATCTGGGAACTGACCAAATTGACCAATACTTCTCCATCCCGCATGATGGCGGCGGCTGTTTCATCACAGGAAGATTCTATTCCCAGTATGTATGCCATATCTGATAAATAATGCTATAACTTGCGCTGCTGTTTACACGCCTATCCACTTAGGGACATCCTTTACTCATTTTTCGCGCACAGCTATTCTTTTAGCTACTGATTCTCATGCTTTTGGCAATGAGATTGCAGTATTTCATTAGATCGGCAAAGTTAATACAAATGAGAATGAAAATCTTTTGATGAATTGGGTAATTCAAAATAATGATCCAGTGCTACGTCGCCTTCAGCGAGACTTCCTTTTTTCCATAGCAAAAAAAGGAAGCAAAAATGCATTGTTCCTCCAATGCAAAACACATGCCTCCCACGACCAGTGGAGTGACGGCCAGCCCCTACAAAAGACCTTTCTCAACCTGCTTAGAGCATTAGACAGAGATAAAATATTTTCAAAGCCCTATTACTTTGCGGCTTAGCGTCTTTGGGTGAATTATTTTGCACGCCAAGCCGCAAAGACGCCAAGAATCGGTAAAGTGAGACATATATTCAAAACCCTATTACTTTTGTGAGACGGGGTGCACGAAAGCGGAGAGGATGGCATGTGAGAAGGCCTTGGTTTTTTCGTGCTTGACTTTTGGTTCGTTTGTGTCAAGCTCACATTTCGCGTAAAAATATTCCAGTTTGAAAAAATAGGTAGTTTGACTTCATGCGCATAGAAGCAATAGATGATCTTCCTTTACTAGGGTCAGAGTTGAAAGGTCTCGATTTAGCTCAATTATTAGATAAACATTTTCCTGATCATGGACTTTGGCAGGGGATCACTGGAGGTCAGCTTACCCTAGGATGGCTTCTTTATATCCTAAGCGAGGGAGACCATAGACTAAGCCATGTGGAAGACTGGGCTAGCTTACGTATAAATACGTTAAGTGCTATTCTAGGTACTCCAGAGTTACGGCAGATAGATTTTTCAGATGATCGTTTAGGGCGTCTTTTGGACCGTTTTAGTGATGATAGTGCTTGGAGAAAGTTTGAGCAAAGTCTAAGTCGCAGAACAGTAGAGGTATATGAGTTGAATAGGCTTTCTGAGACACAAGAACTGAATACCCAGGTCATTCGGACTGACTCCTTTAACGCACCTCAGTTCCGGGAAGTGGGAGAGCTCTTCGGTTTTGGATATAGCAAACACCGGAGAGCAGATCAGCCTTTCTGTAAAGTCATGATGGCAAGTCTTGATCCGCTATCCCTCCCTATGGCTGTGGAAGTAGTGAAAGGAAGTGGTCCTGACACAGATCACTACCTTCCCCTCATTGAGAGCGTAAAGGCTAGTTTAGCTAAGCCTGGGAACTTATATGTTGGGGATTCTCAATTAGGAAGTGCCAGTAATCGTGCAAGTATTCATAGGGGAGGAGACTACTATCTCTGTCCCTTAAGTCGGAAGCAGTGTAATGATGAGCTGCGTAGCACTTATCTTGATCAGCTTCCAGAGAAGATAGAAAGCCTTCCGAGTATTTTTACACAAGAGAATACTCGTCGCAGGTCAGCCTACTACTTTGAGATACCGATTAAGATAACTCATCAGGAAGCTTCATGGGAAGAAAGGCGAATATTAGTTTATGCTCCAGTATATGCCCAAGGCCTGATAGACTCTTTCAATAATCGACTCGATGAAGCACAGCAAGCATTGGAGCTACTGGTTATTTCCAAGAGAGGCAGAAGAAATCCCAAGACCCTAGACCAATTACATGCGCGGGTAGCTCAGCTGATTAAGAAATATAGAGTACAGGGCTGCTTTGATATTAGCTGTAATGAAGATCGTCAGCAGTATAAGGTGCAAAAGCATAAGGATAGAAAGACAGAAATTCGAGAGAGGATTATCTTAAGCATGAGCTTAAGGAGACTGGAAGAAGTCATTAAGCAAAAACGAAAGGCCTTAGGATGGCAGATTTATGCTTCGAATGCACTCAAAGAAGATATCTCTGCAGATTTACTTGTCAAATGTTACAGAAACGAGTTCAGAATTGAGCATTTATTTGATTACATCATCAATAGAGATGTAGGGCTACTCCCGATCTATCTGAAAAAAGAACACAGAGTAAAAGCCTTAATCCGGCTACTCAGTATCGCCATGAGATGCTCAGCACTGCTTCAATATCAGATTCGCCAGAAGCTTCACCAAGAGAAAACGACAATCTCAGGTATCTATCCAGGTAACAAAGGAAGAAAAACAGATCAACCAACTACTCCCATGCTTCTTAGAGCTTTTAAAGGAATAGCGATCGCATGGGTGAAAATGGGGGAGGGTCAGCTTATTCAGATAACTCCATTAAGCGACACTCAAAACCATATCTTGAGCCTCCTAAAAAAGAATAATCTATATCTTGAGTTTGAGAAACTTCTCGAAACTATTCCTGATTTACGCGAAACGTGAGATCAAGACAAATGAACAAGCACGCTGCAAGCGACGAAACACTGGATACTGATGCTTGTAGAGACGCGATGTATCACGTCTCTACCTAATAATGTCCATCCCTACCAACCTTTTCCTATCATCTCTTCACTTTACCCCAAACACACCTTATGATGCGAAAAAAAGCGGTTAGCTATTTTCTGATTGCATTTGCCATTGTTTTGCTGGACCAGGGGATAAAATTCTTCGTGAAATTGAATATGGAGTTGGGAGAAGAGATCCCTCTCATAGGAAACGTGGTTAAGATCCATTTTATAGAGAATAATGGAGCCGCATTTGGTTTAACATTTACCCATATAGCTTCGGGACTTGGGTTTGAAATGTCGGAAGAAACCGCAAAGCTCATTTTATCCCTTTTTTCTTTGGGCGCTTTGGGGATAATAGGGAGCTTCCTTTACCATGTTTCTGAACAGGGCTCTGCCCTCTCATTTTTTGTAGCCATAGTTTTTGGAGGAGCTATGGGAAACATAATTGACAGGACATTTTACGGCCTTTGGTTTTCAGACATCAATACCTATGAGGGGGGACTTTTCCATGGACAGGTGGTAGACATGCTGTATGTAGATGTGTGGAGTGGGTACTTACCTGAATTCTTAGGAGGAGGCTACTATAATTTCTTTCCCATCATAAATCTGGCAGATGCTGCTATTTCTATAGGCGTAATCATCATTCTTCTGTTTCAAAAAAGATTTTTTCAGGAAGAGAAAGGATTGAAGGAGGCCATCCAGGAAGAAATTCCTGTAAAGGATGTTTTTGGGTAACAGAAGTTCTGAATTAGGGTTATACACTTACATAGATTTTCCCTAATTTCACCTCAACAACTTTATCGTAAACAAAACCATTCATGGCTACAGATTGGCAATCATATAAAAAAGTTCTCCTTCCGGATATCCCTAATCTGAATGATATCAAAGTGTATGAGAAACATGAAGGGTATTCCGCCCTTAGGAAAGTCATAGAAGGAGAAGAGTGGACGCCAAAAGCAGTCGTAGATGAAGTAAAGGCTGCCAACATTAGAGGAAGAGGAGGAGCAGGCTTTAACGCAGGACTAAAGTGGTCATTCATGCCTCCTAAGGTGGAGGGAGTGCCTCGTTACTTAGCTTGTAACGGAGATGAGTCTGAGCCAGGAACTTGTAAAGACAGGAGGATATTTGAATACAATCCTCATCTGTTTATAGAAGGTGCCATCATTGGCTGCTACGCCATGAATATGGATGCCGCCTATGTATATGTGCGTGGGGAGTATGCTGACTGGATTGATATTCTTCAGAAAGCCGTAGATCAGGCTTACAAAAAGGGCTATGCTGGAAAGAACATCATGGGCTCTGATGTCTCCATAGATGTGTTTGTCCATAAGGGAGCCGGAGCCTATATCTGTGGGGAAGAAACTTCTCTCATGGAGTCCCTGGAAGGGAAGAGACCTTACCCCAGGTCTAAGCCGCCATTTCCAGCCCAGAAGGGTCTCTGGAGTAAGCCTACCACCATCAATAATGTAGAAACGCTTTCTCACGTAACCAATGTCATGCGCTATGGTGCAGGCTGGTTCCAGAACATAGGGGTGCCCACTCACCCAGGACCTGTGATATACGGGATTTCCGGACATGTCAACAGACCTGGTGTATATGAGTACCCTTCAGGTATGTTAATCACGGATCTTATCTACAAAGTAGCTGGGGGCATGAAGAATGGAAAGAAGCTGAAGGCAGTGGTACCTGGAGGATCTTCGGTGCCTATTCTGACAGCTGAGATGATAGAAGGTGTTACTATGGATGCTGATGGCCTTAGGCAAGTAGGTACCCTTATGGGAACGGCAGGCATGTGCGTGCTGAACGAGGATGTAGACATTGTGAAGTTTCTCTTGAGAATATCCAAGTTCTACGATCACGAATCATGTGGGCAATGTACACCATGTAGAGAGGGAACAGGATGGTTTGTGAAAATTCTCAAGAAAATAGACTCAGGCCATGGGACCATGAGAGATCTGGATCTCTTGCTGGATATGTGTACCACCATGGAGGGAAGAACCGTATGTGCCTTGGCTGATGCTGCGGCATGGCCGGTAAAAAATACCGTAACCCGTTTCAGAGAAGACTTTGAAAAGAAAATAAAATCCAATCTGATTCCTGTATCCTAAGAAGGAAAGAAAGGATAAAAGAAATAGCGAGACCTACTTTGAGCAGTGTCTCGCTTTATTTTTTTAGGGAATGTGAGTATCATTTATACCACAGCCTATTAGCTACAGGTTTGATCTCTTCTGGATCATTCTTCTTAATACCTACAAATCTAAATAATGGAACCTCTTTAAAGTTCTTCTTCATTAATCTCGAAGAGATTCCACTATTATTAGCAGCATAGGGAAGATTAGATGACCCCCGAGGGGAGTCATACAACCCCTAAACTCCTTGGGGTAATTATTATTAACCTTTTACCTGATGTTAATCTTGAGATTAGCTCTTGTTAAGGAACATAACGGTTCATGTAGAATGAACCTTGAGATCCTTCAAGGGGGAAATATACCTAATATGCCTGCTGCATTCCTCCTAAACAGGAAAAATTAGGCTAAAGGATAGCGAGACCCACCGTAAGGTAGCGTCTCGCTGTATATATTGTAAGAGTACGAAAGAGTGGGATTCTCTACTCGTCGTCTAGTCCTTCTACTACTTGTCTTCCACGGTAGTGACCACTTTCCAGGCACACTCTGTGATACAGGGTAGGTTCACCACTGGCTGGATCAAGATAGTATGACTTAGACTTTAGCTTCAGATGCGTTCTGCGCTTGTCTCTTCTTGTCTTCGATATTTTTCGCTTAGGATGTGCCATAGTAGCTTATACTTAACGGAACACTAAAATTTTATACGTCTTTTTCACACTTAGTTGAAACGGTCTTTAAACTGTTTCAGGGCCTCCCATCTGGGATCAATCTCTTCTGCATCATCCTCCTGTTCCAGTGGTTCTCCTTTTTCATTTAGCCCCAACATTCTTAACACTTCAGGCGCACAAAGGTGAACATCACTGGGAGGAACTTTTCTGGCTGGAATGGACAGGGCTACAAAGTCGTATAATTCCTGCACCAGTACCAGAGTGGGTTCCTGGGGATTGACGTACATGACTTCATATCCTTCGAAGTTCATGTTCTTGTCAAAAGAGTAGATGATTCTGTATGAACTATCAATGCGGTGGGGATACCACTCTCCACATCTATCACAGCTGAGTTCTACCGGCCCACTCATATGAAAGTTCACATCGAGGTGAGTTTCATACTTCACTATGTCCAGATCAGCTGTAACATCGAGGTTTCTGACAGCTTTAAGTTCGAATTCTGAGAAGAATTCTTCTCCCAGATGAAAGCTGTCTGTGTGTTTGCCTGACTTAAGCCTGGCTACATTGATAGCATACTGTCTTTCAAAGGACTTTTCCATTTCAAAAAGGAAATCCGATTTCGGCATGCAAAGATAGGGAATGATATGTGTTTTCCCAACCTTAACAATGACTTAATGTAGAAGAATGATGAAAAAAATGATTCTCTGCCAGCATTAAGCCTGCTTCCTTCCTACAGCTTTTTGCTTTACCAGGACATTTGTTTGTAAAAGTAAGCCGTCTCAGTGAGACGGCTTGTAAATGCAAGAAGTGTTGGAAGGTTTATAAAGTTGTAAATATAGGGAAAATAGCTGTAGATAAGCCTAACAATTTTTTAGCATTTATGATGAAATCCCTTTATATTGAATCACGTATATGTAGCTGAACCCCTGAGGGTTGACTACCATATTTCGTACAAAAATAGGAATCACTGTGGTTTCACGAGATAGTGTCCTTGTACTTAACCAAAATTACCAAGCTATCGGGATTTGTTCGGTAGAAAGGGCATTTATACTCATAATTTTGCAGAAAGCGGAGATGCTTACTGAAGTACCCACCAGAAGTCTCCGTACCATTTCTCGCGATTACAAGTTTCCATCTATCATCCGTTTGCACAGATACGTTTCTATTCCCTATAAGCGTGTCAACCTATCTCGTCATAACATCTTTAAGCGGGATCAGCTAAAATGTGTCTATTGTGGGAGTACAGATCTCCTGACCATAGACCATGTGGTCCCCAAGTCTATGGGAGGAAGGGACACCTGGGATAACCTGGTTACGGCCTGCCAAAAGTGTAATGCTGCTAAAGGCAGTATGACGCCTGAGGAAGCGGGAATGGAAATGGAACATAAACCCTTCCGGCCCAGCTTTGTCATGTTCCTTAGTAACTTTGCCGGGAACGTGAGAGAAGACTGGAAACCCTATCTGTATATGAATTAACTGATAGGGTTTCATTGTTTTTATACTTACCCAATTTGATCAAACTGAGTATAAGGTCTTAGGACCTCCGGCACTGCTATGATTCCATCTGCCTGCTGGTTATTCTCAAGAATAGCCGCAAGGATGCGTGGAAGAGCCAGGGCACTACCATTTAGAGAATGCGCTAGTTGGGTCTTCTTATCAGCATTTCTGAAACGCAGCTTCAGCCTGTTGGTCTGGTAGGTCTCAAAGTTAGAAATAGAGCTTACTTCCAGCCATCTTTCCTGACCAGCGCTGAATACTTCCATATCATAGGTCTTGGCAGAGGTAAAGGTAGCATCCCCTGTACATAGGATGAGCTTTCTGTAAGGGAGCTTTAGGGCTTCTAACAGACCTGCCACATGATTAGTCATTTCTTCCAACACCTCATAAGACTTATCCGGATGGGCAATCTGAACCAGCTCTACCTTGTCAAATTGATGGAGACGGTTAAGGCCCTTCACATCCTTCCCGTAAGATCCAGCCTCTCTTCTAAAACAGGGCGTGTACCCACAGTTCTTAACAGGAAACTCATTCTCAGCCAGGATTACATCTCTGTAGATATTCGTGATAGGGACTTCTGCCGTAGGAATAAGGTAGAAGTTATCTGCTGTGGCATGATACATCTGACCTTCCTTATCCGGTAGCTGCCCTGTAGCAAAGGCGGAATCTTCATTCACCATGAGCGGAGGCTGTATCTCAGTATACCCGGCTTCTACTGCCTGATCCAGAAAAAAGCTGATGAGAGCTCGTTGTAGGCGTGCGCCCTTTCCTATGTACACAGGGAAACCAGAACCTGTAATCTTGGCGCCCAGTCCCCAGTCTATCAGTTTGTGATTAGTAGCCAGGTCCCAGTGAGGCAGTGCTTTAAAGTAAAAACTAACCTGAACATCATTCTTAAATACCTCTACATTGTCAGAAGCATCTTTTCCTACAGGTACACTTTCATGAGGAACATTGGGAAGGGTTACCAGCAGTTC
>JBCBKZ010000500.1:0-4623 GCA_038520955.1 Bacteroidota bacterium
GACTTAAAGTTTGTGACAAGAAGGTAAATCTGGAAGGTAGAGTTATAAACATTAAATTCACAGCCCGGGCGTGGGTAACCTATTTTCCCTAAATTCTTTTCATGACTATCCTAAAATAGTGAGATTCCCTGTAATATTCAATGCTACAGGCAACTTTATACAGCTATCGAACATTTTTTTTACCCCATCTTTAGATGAAGAAAAATATTTATGAGTAATGTTGAGTCTATTTGGGGAACAGTCATAAATCTTCTGAAATATGCCAAAAAATAATAGTTGGGAATGGGGAGTTTGCATATTTCTGCTAGTAGTCTTCTTCTGGCTGGAGCTAAGTATAGGTTCAGTAAGCATAAAAACGGAAGAGCTATTTCAAATTCTCATGGGAAATACAACTGGTATTAGTGACGGTACCATCAACATCATCCTCAAAATCAGGCTCCCACGGGCTTTTACAGCAGTATTTGCCGGGATGTCTATTTCTACCGCCGGATTATTAATGCAGACCTTATTCAGAAATCCCTTGGCAGGCCCTTCAGTTCTGGGCATTACAGCAGGTTCCACCCTTGGGGTTTCCATCATTACCCTCAGCAATGGTCTCATTACGGCTAACTACTTCACCTCCCAATTTGGCTGGGGAAAAAGCAGCTTAATTATCACTGCCTCTATTCTGGGCGCCATGGCCATACTACTCATTTTATTCTTTATTTCTCCCTTTGTGAGAGACAACCTCATTTTACTTCTCATCGGAATTATGATAGGTCAGTTCACCATAGCCATGGTCAGTATATTTCAATACATAAGCTCTCCTGAACAAATACAGACCTATATCCTGTGGACGTTGGGTTCACTATCTGGCCCTAGTCGGAATCAGGTATTTCTAATGGGTGCCATCAGCCTGATATTCATATTCCTCACCCTCTTCATGGCTGGCAGATTAAACATTTGGCATCAGGGAGAAAGCTTCGCCCAAAGTGTGGGACTTGCCCCTACTCAAATACGTCTATTTACCATCCTTCTTGCTGGAGGATTAACTGGGACCATTACTGCTTTTTGTGGTCCCATAGGCTTTGTAGGAATAGCTGTACCTTTCCTCGCCAGGGTATGGAGAAAGACGGATGATCACAGACAAGTGATTCTCGCCACCTTACTACTAGGTGCCATCATTATGCTGCTGTGTGATTTGATTTCTCAGCTTCCGGGAAGCCAACGGGTTCTTCCACTAAATGCAGTTACCGCTTTTTTAGGTGCGCCCATCGTTATATTGCTCATTGTGAGAAACAGGAGATTAAGACACACTTTCTAAGCTGACTATTAGTGGCCGAAACCCCGACACATACCCAATTCTTCAGAAGCAAAAAGCTACAAGTAGGCTTCTCCAGAAGACGAGGAAATACCAAACTCCTTCTGGATGAGTTGGAACTAAGCCTTTCTCCGGGAGAGTTTGTTTGCCTTATAGGTGTGAATGGGTCTGGGAAAACGACTCTTCTGAAAACGTTGGGAGGACTTCATCCTAAACTATCAGGAGAAGTCTTCTGGGATGATACAGAAATCGATTCTCTTTCTCTGAAAGCACTTTCCGCACTCAGAAGTATCTCATTAACAGATTCCTATCAAAGCGCTAACCTCAACGTTCTCGAATTCATTTCTCAAGCGAAATGGCAGTCCTTTAACTGGAAAGGAAAACTTCCTGCGGAAGAAGAGGCTCGAATCCTCCAAATAGCAGACCAACTTCAGCTTACCAATTTTCTGTCCACCCCTGTTTTCCAACTAAGTGATGGAGAACGTCAAAGGGCCACACTGGCCAGGGCCTTAGGACAAGATTGTGAGGTCATTCTCATGGATGAGCCTCTTTCTCATTTAGACGTGATCCATAAACATCAGTTGATGACTGAGCTGAGAAAGATCTGCCATGAGGAAGATAAGGGAATCGTGATTTCTACTCATGACTGGGAACTTGCGCTTAAGTATGCAGACACCCTTTGGTGGATTACCCATGAGCAAGGGTTGTTTTCAGGCGGCCCAGAGGACATTATGCTTTCCGGATTCCCTGAATCTTACTTAGAGAATTCTCCTATTAAACTGGATCTGGCTCAAGGGAAGATTATTACTAATACTCAGGCAATCCATAGCATTTACCTAAGTGGAGATCCCATCCCTTATTTTTGGACCCAGCATGCACTTCTAAAGATCAAGGTTCAGCCTACTGACAATGCTAACGCTCCTATCTCCATTCACATTCACTCCCAAAAGGACGGCTATCAGTGGGAATTTCATTCTCCCGCTGGAAAAAAGACTTACGATAAGCTGAGTTTGCTGATCAGAGAGTTGGAGAAACTGCTCGCTACTTCCTAAACTTGTAGCGAAAATCTGAACAGAATACCACCATGCCCTTAGTCGATTCTAATTATTCCGCTCCTAACTGGCTAAAGAACCCTCATATACATACCATCTTCACCTCCAAGATGCGAAAACCTCCCAAGCCCGCCTATCAGCGAGAGAGGATAGAAACCCCGGATGATGATTTCCTGGATTTGGACTGGTCCAAAGTCGGAAGTAAAAAGCTCGTTATTCTTCTACACGGATTGGAGGGGGGAGCTGACTCCAACTACATTATGGGGATGGCCTCCTATATGAATGAGCTTGGGCTGGATGTTCTCGCCTTAAACTTCAGGAGCTGTAGCGGAGAAATGAACCGGCAGCTTAGGGTATATCATTCCGGAGAAACGACTGACACTGATTTTGTCCTTTCACATGTGGAGAATAATCATTCTTACAAGGATGTTTTCCTGGTAGGATTCAGTTTAGGAGGAAATGTTTGTTTAAAGTTTCTAGGAGAACAAGCAGAAAAAGGGCCTTCCCGAATTAAGGCAGCTGTTGCAGTTTCTGTTCCTGTAGACCTGGGAAGTGCCAGCCACCAGCTAGACTATGGACCTTCTGTCAACAAGGTTTATGTGCTCAGATTCATCCTCTCCCTCAACAAAAAACTCAAAATCAAAAAACAACAGTTCCCTGACCGGATCCAGATTCCAAAGCCTCTTCCCAAAACCCTATTCGGCTTTGATGATACTTTCACGGGACCGCTTCATGGGTTTACCGGAGCAGAAGACTATTATACTCGCTCCAGTTCTAAGCCTTATCTAGCCAAAATTCAGGTTCCTACCCTTCTGATTAATGCTTTGGATGATCCTTTCTTAAGTGCCCAATGCTATCCTACAGATATAGCTGAAGATCATCCCTATTTATTTCTTGAAATGCCAAAGCAAGGTGGACATGTAGGCTTTAATCCTGGTGGAAGGAGAGGAATTTTTTGGTCAGAAAAACGTGTGGGAGAATTTTTGAAGGGATACCTGTAGGGGTGAATTTATTCGCCCTTCAATTCCTGTGGCAGTTAAAACAGCCACTACATTTTTTATGAATCCACCATTTGAATGGTGGCTATGGTCTACCTCAGTTCCACCTCTTTTAACCTCTCCACAATTCTGTAAGCAGCAGGACACACCTCCACATTTTTCATGGTTAGCGGAATGACTTTCTTAAAATTTACGCGAGAGGTATGCGGGTATTCTCTACAGGCCTTAGGGCGGACTTCATAGATGCTGCAGTAGAGATCTGTTCCTAAGAAGGGACAAGGGGATTCATTTAGCACATAATCTTCATCCTCATCCAAGTGTAAGTAGGTTTCTACAAACTGGCCCGGCTTCATTTTCAGATGCTTGGCTATGCGGCTAATGTCATTATCCGTAAAGACAGGACTGATGGTCTTACAGCAATTAGCGCAGGAAAGACAATCCACCTCCTCATCAAATACCTCATCATGTAGCTCCTTTACGGTTTCATCCAGCTTTTTGAGTTTGCGCTTCCTCAGTTGGCGGAGAAACTTCCGGGTTTGAGAGCGGTTAGTACCCGCCTTCTCCAAGTCCTTTTTATAAGACTCATCCAGATCTTTATATGAGAATTCTCCTTTCATGCTACTTACAACAATGCATAGTCTTATTGGTTAATCTTCCATGCAAAATACACTTTCCTATTCTCTGGACTCCATATTAGAACTCCCCAAAGAATTTCGTCGCAATCTAATTAATTGTTTGAGTGGCTTCAAAAGTGCCAGCCTGGTGGGAACCATCAATGAGCAAAAGATCACCAATCTATCGGTTATCAGCTCCGTCTTTCATGTAGGCGCACATCCTCCCCTCATGGGTATGCTCATGCGCCCTCATTCTGTTCCCAGACATACCCTCGAGAATATTTATGCTACAGGCTTCTACACCATCAATCATATTAAGGAAGACTTCTACCCTAAGGCTCATTATACATCCGCTCGCTTTCCAGAAGAAGAATCAGAATTTACAGGTACTGGCCTATCCGAAGAATATACTCAAACACATGTGGCACCCTACGTAGCGGAAGCAAGTTTGAAAATTGGACTAGAGTTAAAGGAGAATCATACCCTCCAAAATGAGACGGTACTTATTGTAGGTCAAATAGTAGAGCTCATCCTACCTGAAGAAGCTGTGCTGGAAGATGGATTTGTAGATCTTAACAAGGCAGGTACCCTAGCCATTTCTGGCCTAGACAGCTACCATCAAGTGGAAGCTGGCAGGCGATTAGCTTATGCGAAGTATA
>JBCBKZ010000501.1:0-4603 GCA_038520955.1 Bacteroidota bacterium
GGTAAAAGAAGACTCCTTCAACGACGAAAATCCCAAGAAAATAAATCACAAAGGCGAACAGGGACACATGCTTAACAGCATATACCAGCCTCCAATGGGTCATTTTTCTTACTGAACTAAGATCACTATTCGAGTACTCTACGCTACTTAAATACGGTAGTAAAGCCCTGGTACACAGTAAGTAAATGACCAAACAAAATACCAAACACAAATAAATAGACATACAAGGGTGCTTACTTCATGGGATTTATCAGCCCATAAAATTAATATATATATAATTATTTACCCAAACAAAGAAAAAGAATATGGGAAAGTTATTACTTGACCCGTCATGGAATTGATTCTAGATTTGGGTACAAGATAAGCACCCAACTACCTACATCATGAATATAAATTCCTGGCTTCGTTTTGTTCTGCTAGTTACCATTCTCCCGATGGTCATAACTACAACTTCCTGCGTAGAAGAGAAAAAACCTGAGGAAGCTATTGTAGCCTCTACAGATGGTTCAGTAGAAAGTTCTGCTTCTATTCCTACATCTACCTCTTATCCCAGAAATACAGGCTTAGATAAGCGGGTAGAGCAGGTAGTAAGCTACCTGAAATCAGAAGAGAGCCCTCTCTATGATCCTTCTTCTTATTCTCCCATCAAGTGGTATGCTGTGTCCGCCAATGCTGATTCCTCTCAGTTTGTCGTTAATCATGAATTCAGAGCCAGGGAAGAAGATGGGGTGTATAGGAGGTTTGGGAAACAGTTTGTCATGAATGCAGCGGGCAAGGTCTTAAATATGCAAGACCCACCTGTAGATCAATAGAAACAAGTAGTATAGATATGGTAGCTCAATTTCATTTAGCCCAAATTAATATCTCCAGGCTACTGGCGCCTTTGGATGATCCTATGATTAAAGAGTTTAATGACTTCATAGATCCGGTTAATAAACTGGGAGAGGATAGCCCAGGCTTTGTGTGGCGACTAAAGGATGAATCAGGTGCTTCTTCCTCCCATGTGGAAACGCCTTTTGATGATGACATCATTGTAAACTTCACCGTTTGGGAGAATCTGGAATCGCTGTATGCATTTTCCTTTACCACAGTCCATGCTTATTTCCTAAAGAACAGAAATAAGTGGTTTGGGAAGTATGAAGGAAACAGACTGGCTATGTGGTGGATTCCAGCAGGACATATTCCCAGTCTGGAAGAAGGCGTTGAGAAACTTCGAAAACTGGACGCTGAAGGACCCAGTCCGGAAGTATTTACTTTCAAGGTACTATATGGACCAGATGGCACTGCTATGAAGCTCACAGACCTAAAGCCTGATAGCTAGGATTCAACTCTTAACCTTACCCTTCAACTCTTCTGAATCTATGGCCGGGCGAAAAATGTTTCGCCACTACTTAGAACATACATTTAAACTTAACTCATGTCCTTTCTTATCAGACAAGCAGAAAAATCAGATGTACAGACCATCCTCGAGTTTATAAAGGGGTTGGCAGAATATGAACACCTTTCACATGAGGTAGTAGCTACGGAAGAATTACTAACAGACGCTCTATTTAGTGAGAATAAGGTAGTTTATTGTAAGCTGGCCTTCGAGGGAGACACCCCAATAGGTTTTGCTCTGTATTTCTACAATTTCTCCACTTTCCTGGGAAGGAAGGGTATTTACCTGGAAGATCTGTTTGTAGATCCTGATCACAGAGGCAAAGGATATGGAAAGGCTTTATTGGTCTCCCTGGCCAAGCAGGCTGTAGAAGAAGATTGTGGCAGGGTAGAATGGTCCGTGCTGGACTGGAATGAACCATCTATCAACTTCTACAAAAGCCTGGGAGCTCTTCCCATGGATGAATGGACTGTATTCAGACTTACCGGTGAGGCCTTGAAAAATTTAGGCGCCTGATTTGGTAGTAGAAGGAGAGAAGATGCTTTTTTCAGGAAAAGCATGTGTGTAAATCGGTCTATGTATAGTAGCAGTAAACTCAGGTTATTAGTGTTCTGCCTATTTTGGCAAGTATGTGTGCTGTCTGCTCAAAGTAGGCAAGGGAAACTTCCAGCCAAACGTCCCAACATTCTTCTGGCCATAAGTGATGATCAGTCTTTCGCTCATACCAGTTTTGCTGGCTGCTCCTTCGTACAAACGCCAGCATTTGATCAGATAGCTAGTGAAGGGATCTATTTCCATAATGCCTTTGTGAGTTCCCCAGGGTGTGCGCCTTCCCGTTCATCTATCCTGACAGGCCGTTATCCGTGGCAAAATGAAGAAGCAGGGGGACATCAGACCCTCTTCCCCAAAAAGGTAAAGGTACTTCCAGATGTGCTGGAAGAATCAGGCTATTTCGTGGGCTACACAGGTAAGGGGTGTTCGCCATTCAATTGGAGGGGCTCTGGTCGATCCAGAAATCCTGCAGGGAATCCATTCAACCAAATTCGCTATCAGCCAGACTCTCTCCCTTTTAAGGGCATAAGTGCCATAGATTACAGCAAAAATTTTGGGAATTTCCTTAAGGAGAAGCCTGATGAATCTCCTTTTTTCTTTTGGTTTGGTGCTTTTGAACCGCACAGGCCTTTTCAGGCTGGGATAGGCTTAACCAGAGGAAAGGAACTAGCCTCTGTAGAAGTACCTGCTTTTCTCCCAGATGCTACGGAGGTGAGAGGAGACCTATTGGATTATGCCGTGGAGATAGAATGGTTTGATCATCATTTAGAGAGGATGATAGAGATGCTCAAAGAAGCGGGAGAATATGAGAATACTCTCATTATTGTGACTTCAGATAATGGCATGGCTTTCCCTGTAGCTAAAGCCAATGGATATGAGTACGGGATTCATGTTCCTTTAGCTATCAGCTGGCCAGCAGTCATCCAGAAGGGAAGACAAGTAGAAGAATTAGTTTCTCTGGTAGCTCTCTGTCCTACTTTGTTAGAAGTAGCAGGAATGGAAACCCATGCTATGCCTACCTTTTCTGCCAACAGTTTATTACCAGTTCTGAGTGATGCTGATACTGAGCCTTCTATAGAGGAGGGATCTGCTGTATTTGCCAGCAGAGAAAGGCACTCATCAGCCAGATGGAATAATCTGGGCTACCCTATGCGTATCATGCGAACGGCCAATTATCTGTTTATTTGGAATGTGTATCCGGAACGCTGGCCTTCAGGGGCACCTCAAATGCTTAATCCAGATAATCCCAGTCAGTCACGGCCCCTTTATGGATTAGGTGAGAATGGGGAGAATTTGGAGCAGGCCTTCTTTGACATAGATGCCTGTCCTACCAAGGATTTTCTCATCGAGCAGCATACAGATACTTCCATTTTTCCCTTCTTCCAACTGTCCATGGGGAAAAGACCTGCGATAGAACTGTATCATATAGGTGAGGACCCATTTTGTCTGAAGAATCTTGCCTACGAACCCGGCATGGCTGAAACCCAAGAAGCCCTTAGTCAACAGCTTAGGCGATTTCTCAAAGAAACAGCTGATCCCCGAATCATAGGTCCTAATCCTGATGTATTTGAGAATTACCAACGTTTTGCTCCTCTTAGACCCTTTCCGAAACCGGATTGGCTGAAATAACGATAGAGGTCTTGTAATTTTTTAGGTTGATTAGCGACTAATTCATAGAGTACCCGTAAAACAGGTAGACTTTTTGGGTTTCTTTTAACATTGATACATGAATATTTCTCATAAGATTAAATGGGCCGGTGTATTTACCGCAATTACTTTTCTGTTTCCATTTCTTACCCAGGCCCAAACTGACTCACAAAGCCTCCTATGGAAAATTAGCGGTAAAGGAATCCAGACCTCTTACCTCTATGGAACCCTTCATATGCTTCCCCAATCCGAGTTTGAACTGAAAGAAAAGGTTCAGTCTGCCTTTGATGATTCTCAACAGATCGTACTGGAACTGGATATGGATGATCCTACTATGCAGCTGGAAATGCTGAAGTACGTGGCCATGACAGATGGAACTACCATTTCCTCTCAACTGTCTGAAGAAGATTTCCAGAAACTGGATAGTCTGCTTACCAGCTCTACGGGGATGGGAGCCAAAATGATAGATAGCTGGAAGCCTTTCTTCGTGAGTAGTTTTCTGATGACCAACTTCATAGAGGGGACGCCTGCCAGTTTTGAGATGACCTTTGTTCAGATGGCCCAGCAGCAGGAGAAAGAAATCCTGGGACTGGAAACGGTCCAAGAGCAAATGGCAGCAGTGGATGACATGACATTGGAAAGTCAAATGAAGGTCCTAAAGGAGATGTTGAATGAGGAAGAGAAGATGAGAGAGAGTTTCAAAGAGATGATCAACTTTTACAAAGAAGAGGATATAGAAGGTCTGTATGACTACTCCGCCTCATACATTGATAACCCGGAAGAGCTACAAGTCATGCTCATTGACAGAAATGAGAACTGGATTAGCAGAATAGGAAAACTGGCTGTTGAAAAATCAACCTTTTTTGGGGTAGGAGCAGGGCATCTTGGTGGAGAGAAGGGAGTGGTAAAATTGCTAAAAGCAGCGGGATATACGGTGGAGGCTGTAAAATAACGCTAACCATTTTAAAATTGGCATGAGGGTTTTTATTCAAGCCTAGCCAATAGCTTATCTGAAAACTCTTTAAT
>JBCBKZ010000502.1:0-4597 GCA_038520955.1 Bacteroidota bacterium
TCAGTATACATAAATAATACGTCTCCAGGTCTATAACGAAAAGAGGCCGAAGTTACCTCAAGACCCGGCATTATTCCCAGAATCATACACCCTTTGTCCAGATCAGTATGCGCGTTATTGTGTATGTATATGGGGTAGTTGTGGCCGGCATTAATATAGGTAACCTCCTGTGAGCGAATATCTATTTTGGCCAGGAACAATGTTACAAACTTTTCCCCTGAAGTGATATTGAAGAGAATCTTATTCAGTTCTTTGATGATCACCTCTAAGTCGCTGAATCTTGCACATAAGGCCCTCAGGTTCGCCTGAAGATTTGACATTAGCAGAGCGGCGGCTATCCCTTTCCCTGCTACATCAGCTATACACACAAAGGTAACCTGATCATCTTTCTGGATCACATCATAGAAATCCCCTCCTATCCCATGGTGGGCTACATTCATCCCAAACACATCGATGTCCTTGAATATGGAGAAGTCTGAAATCAGAAGCTGCTTTTGAATGGTAGCAGCTACCTCTAGCTCCCTGCTGACCAGCTCACTATTCATCTTCTCCTCAAATAAGCGCTTATTGGTAATGGCTACCATGAGAATGTTTCCGATGGTCTCTATGAAGATCAGATCATTCTCTGCCTCTATTTCCGTGTCTGCAAAATCTGCAATGGCAAAGTAAGCCGTAGTTTCATCTCTGTTATTGATGGGGATCACCTGTTCCACCTTATACTTATTCAAGAGAGGATGTGTATCTCCCTCAACTCTGGTTAGTGTTTTTATGGAGAATAGCTCATCTCTGGCAGAAGGGGGAAAAGGAGGAAATCCGAGTCTGGTTCCTTCTACCCATCCATTCTCATGCTGGTAGTAAAACACCATTTTCTTCACCCCAAGCTGAGCCCTAAGTACATTCCTGGCTATCATACAAAGCTGGCTAATTTTAAGCTCCGCATGATTTATGGTTCTCAAAACGTCCAAAAGAGAATCTGCCTCAAGCCTTTTCAGCTCAAGAAGTTTCTTTGGGTCTGTGGTATTGTATGCATTCTCCATAGAAGAATTCTCAGAGTCCATCTTCTGAGTTAGGGATATTAAGGTACATAACTAGCCGACAGAATATACTGCCGGCGAAAAAGGTAGACGTTTTCGGAAAGTTTGTGAGAAAATTTTACGTATTAATTGTGAGGGAGATCTATCCCTGAACCTGTGATCATGAAATGATACTCCTCGAGTTTATCTGTATCAAAAAATGAAGTGCGTTTATAATCTCCTATCCCCTCATCATAAGCCATCACCTGAATCCAGCCTTTGTCCACCATAGTCCTGATTTCATCCTTTATTACAGCCGGAATAGCATCTATTTCCTCCTCAAGATTCCTAAAAGACTCTGCCAAATAGGTAGCGCCTAATATGGCTTTCTGTACACTATTTAATTCCATGCTTATGAGACTTGCCTTCCTTTCCAATTATATGTACTGACTATATTTCCAGCTACTCCAATCCAAATGACATACAGCAAATACGCGGGCTGAAGTATCGGCAAATATTTCAGAAGGGGTAATTTATGAAAAAATTTGGCGGCGGTAAAAAGTATGCAGAAATCTGGAATAACTTTCAATAGGACTCCAGTTATTAAGGTACTTATCCAATACTTACTCCAGATGCTGAGGCCCACCAAGATTATCAGGTTCATAAAACTCAGTAAGAAGAGAATTTGAACCAGATTAATGCTTCTATCCAGGTAAGCCCGAGCCTTGCTTACCCACCTAAGCCTCTGCGCTCTGATATCTGCCCAACTGTTCAGTGCCTGGGAATTGACAATAGCCCTACTATCCTTAGCAAATCTGATCTCCCAGTCTGTCTGAAGGTTGATTTTCTGCATCAGCAGCTCATCATCTCCTGAAGCTATATGTGCTATATCTTGAAAGCCATTTACTTCCAGGAAGGTCTGTTTCCTGTAGGCCAAATTGGCACCGTTACACATGGTAGGCTTTCTCATCTGAATAGCTCCAGCCCCTAGTACAGATAACCCCATGTATTCAAGTGTCTGAAAGCGTTCTAACACATTAGCGCTTCCATGCAGGAGAACAGGTCCTGATACCATGCCCGTTTCTTCTCCAAAACGAGACACTATAGTTTCTAGCCACTCTTTGCCTACCCAGCAGTCTGCATCTGTCTGGACAATGATCTCTCCCTTGCTTTGCTGGATCCCCAAACTAAGGGCTTGCTTTTTTTGGCTCAGACCGGGATGGTCCGCCATCTTAATTACTATTAGCTGTTCAAATTCTTCCTGAAGCTGCGTTAAGAATTTAAGAGTAGCATCTGTGGAATGATCATCCAGACAAATTACCTCATACTTATCAGTCGGATATTTCTGCTGACAAACGGATCTTATACACTTCTCTATGTTTCTTTCTTCATTCCTGGAAGGTATGATGATAGAGACAAATGGATATTGACCGTCTGACTTATCTTCTGTGGGAGAAATTTGTTCGAATGACCAAGTCATGACAGCTGTGTAAGCTGCATAAAAAAGGAGAGGAAACAGTAAGAGAAACGCTATGAAGGTTGTCATAATAGCATCAACTTATAGAAGTATGTACCTTTCTATTCTTCACTCGTTCTTCCTCAGCTTGCCAAAATAAGCCTAAACCAATCAACGCAGGAATGACAAGGTTTATGACAAATAGGATCAGCGTAGCCATTAAGACAGGAAAGACGGCTATTCCCATCCATTGAGCCACTCCCACGGCTACGGATTCTCTTACCCCTACATCCGCGAATGCTAAAGATGGAACGAAAGACCTGATCCCAAAAATCATGCTGATAAGTCCTGCCAGTTCCAGCCAGCTTTCTGTCAATCCCATGGCTTTTAAAAGAAGAATGTATTGAAGTGAGAATACCATATATCTTCCAAAACTCCAGCCTATCAGTTTTCCCCACAGCAGAGTGGGAATCTCCAGAAAGGCATGGTACAATTTATTTCCCAGTTTCATTTTTCCAGTAAATGGAAGCTGGTTAGTAGGCTTTCTACTTTTCAGGAATAATAGTACTCCCCATGCCAGAACCACCATCAGCGGAGGGAGAAAAGCAGGAAAAGGAAATACATCCCAGTAGGCTGAAATGATCATCCACATGAATCCAAAGCAGCTTAGGCTGACCAGCATTTGGCTTACTCTACCTACACTCATAAGCACACCTCCCTTCACCCATAAAAGCTCCGGAATCTGGCTTAGCCTCCCAGGAAACTCTCCTATCCTGCCCGGCATCCAAAGTCCCAATCCTAATCCAATTAATACGGACTTTAAGGAAAAAACAGAAGAACGGGGTACGCCAAGATGCGTTAAGGAGGCTCTCCATTTTTGCGCTTCCATCATCAGGTTTACTGCTACTAACCCTATGCTAAAAATGACTAATGAAGGGTAATGAATGATGGTGCCCTCCTGCTCCGGTAACCATGTCCAGCTTTCATGGGTCTTGATCTGGTAGATAACCCAGATAATGGCACATAAACTGACAGGTATCCTAACCCACTTAAACAGATGCGAAAATTGCCTCACAGAGATGAATCTTTCGGTCTAATGTAAAAGAAACTTCCTTCTCCCTCAAACGACAAACCCTAGATTACTTACGAATTGTGTACCTTTCAGATACTATGAGCAGAATTATTTTGGGGATAGATCCTGGAACATCTGTAACAGGCTACGGTATCATTAGTTGCGAAGGGAAGAAAATGACCCTTATCAGTTGTGGGGTCATACAGGTAGGGAAATACAAGCTCTCCCATCCTGAAAAGCTCAAAAAGATATTTGAACGTACTACCGCTCTAATTAGAGAATACAAGCCGAAAGAGATGGCTGTAGAAGCTCCTTTCCAGGGAAAGAACATACAGGCTACCTTAAAGCTGGGCCGTGCACAGGGAGTAGCCATGACCGCGGCCATGATAAATGACATACCAGTCTTTGAATATGCTCCCAGAAAGGTCAAAATGGCTGTAACAGGTAAGGGAACAGCCAGTAAGGAGCAAGTAGCCAGCATGCTGGAAAACCTTTTCAAGTTTGAAGAAAAGGTCTCCTTCATGGATGCTACTGATGGACTAGCAGTAGCTGTTTGCCATTTTTACCAAGGCAATGCGCTACCTTCTTCCGGTGCAGGGAAAAAAGGATGGTCATCATTCTTGAAGGACAATCCCAATAGAATCAAGAAACGCTAGTGTTTCTACAATTTAGCTCGTATATCCGCCGCGATAGCCTCAAACTCTTCTGGACTAAATCTCATTTTAGGTTTCATAAAATTAAGGTCTGCCATAGAATTCAGAGGGACTAAATGTATGTGCGCGTGAGGAACCTCCAGTCCTATTACGGAAGTACCTATTCGCTGGCAAGGGATAGCTTTCTCTACAGCCCTTCCCACCTCTCTGGCAAATAGCTGGAGGCCAATATACAGGTCGTCCTTGAGGTCAAATATATAATCTACCTCTTCTTTAGGGATTACCAGGGTGTGCCCTTTTACCAGTGGATTAATGTCCAGGAATGCAAGAAAATCTTCTGTCTCTGCTACTTTGAAACAAGGAATTTCTCCCTTTACTATTTTGGTGAAGATGGAAGCCATAG
>JBCBKZ010000503.1:0-4594 GCA_038520955.1 Bacteroidota bacterium
ATATTTCCTGGATGGAGAATTTGAGTCTTCTCTGGAGTTATACCAGAAACTGGTCAAGAATGATCCTTCTGAGAAAAACCTCACTCGTATAGTAGGCAGCTATGAGGCCCTGGGTCAGTTTGATGAAGCCATCAAGTTCCTGGATAAGTCTGTCAGGAAGCATAAAGACCTGGTCATTCTCCCTATCATGAAGGCGGGGCTTTTGGAAAAAACAGGAAGCCTTAAACAGGCAGAAAAGTTATATGATGAGGTTATAGAGAAAGTGCTGGCCTCAGAAGGGAACTTCATACAGATAGGATCTTACCTCTACCAAAAAGGCAAACTGGAATATGCCCTGGCTACCTACCTACAAGGTGCCAAGAAGCTAAAAAGAGAATATGCCTTTAGCAGCGAAATAGCCAATATCTATAAGCAGTTGGGAGAATATGATAAGGCCACTCGCTATTATCTAAACCTTTATGCTGAGAATGCCTCCAACCTAAGCACGGTTAAGTTGGAGATTCTGAATATGGTAGGGCCTGATTCTCAGGATAAAATAGAAGAAACCCTCCTGAAAGCTTCTGATAAAAATCCCAATGATCTGGGACTAAGAACCATTTTATATGAGTTTTATGTATTAGCGGAGAATTTCTTTGAGGCATTTGTACAGGTAAAGTCTATAGACAGGCTGTTCAATGAGGATGGAGAACGTGTATATGCGTTTGCTGAGACCATGCGTAACAACAAACGCTACAGTCTCTCCAACAAAGCCCTGGACTACCTTATAGATAGAAAAGAGGATAGCAGGTTCTTCTATCAGGCTCATATGGCTAAAGCCATCAATGGAGAATTAAAAGCCTTTGATCAGCTTCCTGTAGACATGCTGTCGATCAGGCAGGCGGTTCAGGATTATGAAACGCTTTTGATAGAGTTTGACAGAAATCCTTCCTATTTCGAAGCTATCTTCAGACAGGCTAATCTGCAGGTGTTCTATCTATTTGAGTTGGAAACTGCCTTGAAGAACCTGAATAATCTAGTGGTTCAACTTCCTGTGAGTGAAGAATGGGCCAGAACGAACTTGCTGCTAGGAGACATTCACCTCATGCAGGAGGCCTATACTAAGTCCAGAAATGCCTACACAGAGGTGAGTGAAGCCTTTGATGAGGGGAACCCACAGATACGCGCGCTTGCTAAGTATAAACTTGCACAACTCTCCTACTATAAAGGTGAATTTAATCTGTCTGAGGCGCTTCTTAGCGCCATTAAGGATAATACCTCAAATGACATCTCTAATGATGCCATCAGGCTGAATCTAACCATACTGGATAATACTGGACTGGATACCACTACAACTGCCCTTGAAATTTTTGCCAGTGCTCAGTTACTGAGCTATCAGCGGAAATATCAGGAGTCTCTGGAGCTATTGGATTCTCTGGCTTTTGAGTACCCCAACCATAGCTTGTCTGATGAAATTATGTGGGAGAAGGTGAACATCTTCCTCAAGCAGAATAACATAGAACTAGCCCTGCAATTTATAGACAGGATACTGGAGAGCTTTATCTACGATATCTACGGAGATGACGCCCTTTACACCAAGGCCAGAATTCACGACTACACCCTGAATGATCCGGAGAATGCCATGAAGTTTTATCTGGAACTACTTACCACTTTCCCCGGTAGCCTCTTTTCGGTAGAAGCCAGAAAACGGATCCGGGATTTACGACAGGAGGGATAAGGTTTGGCTCCTACAGAGCCATGCTGTTGGTGTCCCTTCGGAACTAACTATGTTCGGCTCCGATGGAGCCTATAAACACATCCCTTTTGTCATGCCGTAGGGATAGAAGCGTTGGATGGTTGGGCCATACGGCATCTCGCGCTGCTATTGAGAGCTTTAACATGTGCTACGCTAGATTCCGTTTTACGCTGCTTCTCATCCCCAGGAATGCCCAACGGAATGACAGAAATACTTTGATTAACCAACTAGGACTACTTCCTCTTCTTCAATCTCACTTTAATCAGAACCGGTCCTCTGCCTCTGATTTCTTCGCTTCCAATAATAACTTCCTCATCATTGATCCATTCTATGGCTTCATACTGCCTAAGGAGGCCTTTACGTGGGACCTTTTTGGAAGCTGTGATAGTATAGGAACCTTCTCCTTTCCAGTTGTCTATGAGGAAGAGTCGACTTTGTAAGCCAGGCACATTAGGAAAAGGAGCTAAGCGATAGGTCAAGACGGCCAAAGTTCCCGAAGGTGAAAGAGCCGCATCTGTAGCTACGAACTTACCTAAGTCTAACTTAGTAAAAGGACTGACAGTAGAACTGCCATCCTTGAGAGAAAGCTTATACATATTCGCTCCGGCTTCTGCTGCGCCAAAACGATTCTTTCCTATCAGGTAAATGTTTCCCTGGTCCCAGAAAGCAGCTTCCAGGTCAAAAAACTTCTTTTCCTCAATAGGGGGGAACTTTGTCTGATTCTCATATGAAAAGGGAATGGTATTCACCTCTTTGGTGGACATATCCCAGCTATAGACCTTTAGGTCTTTCCGATTATGGCCATTATTTCCTCCGTCTATGATAAAGAAAGTTCCTTTGGGATCTATGGTAAGGGCTTCCCAGTCTTTGTTAGTTGATCCCTCTATGCTCACAGAATCCAGGAGATTCCCTTTCTGATCTATTTGGTAGAGGGTAGCTGGGTTCCCGCTATCATTAAGCCCCCACAGCCGATTTTCTGAATCTAATGTGAGACCTGAGACTTCTCTAAGGTCGGAGGTGAGTGGATTCACTTCCTTGACAGAAAGTGTATAGGTAGACGTGCAGGCAGTACTACTGATCAGTAATGCCAACATGAGTACTCTGAATGGAATAGGATTCATTTGTAGAGATGCTAAGCCTAGGTTTGAATCAGATAATTCGAAGGATAAAATCTAGGATATTGGGTTTTGACAACCTAATTTTTTTTAGAATAGCGAGCTATTGTACCTAAAATTAGGGAAGATCAGGTTCCAAAAGCCTAGATTTTAGACAGAAGTTAGCGATTCAAACATAGGCTAGAAATTGTCTCCGTAAATATAAGGTGCAACAATGGATTCTCTGTCTATCAAAATCCAACCAAGATAGCTGAGTTCTTCTATAGTGAGGTAAAAGATCCAATAGTCTTTGACAGATTCCATTTCTGTAGGGAAGATGACATCTACCTCATCTGATAATTTCGCCAGGAATTCTTCTTTCTCTTCCTGGTCTTCCATGGCCTCCATTTCTGCTATCCAGGGAAGCAGCTTGATCCTGCTCCCGGCATTTAGCAGTTCTTTCAGCTTTTGATTTACCTGTTCCTTACTCCTGGCATCTTCTCCCAGCAGCTGATATTCATTCCCAATAACTTCTCTCGGAGTAAGATAGGGAGTAGCCGTAAACTTACCTTCTACTAAACTGTTGATGGCTTTCTCCAGGGCTTTCTGGAAAGGGAAGCCCATTTCTACCAGGGCCTGTTGTTGCCTTACTTCAGTTGTATCTATATCCACTTCCATCCCCTTCAGGCCATATTGCTTTCTTACGACTCTATGGATGAGTCCTTCCAGGTTCTCATGGGGTTCTTCCAGCTGGGTTCTGAGCCACTGCTCAGCGTCCTGCTCCCACTGGTAGGTAGAGAGAAGATAGTATAAGCTTCTTTTTTCTGAAGGTGTGATGCCCTGGCCATCATTTGCCAGCGGCCAAATCTGTTGAACTACGGGAAGAGTGATAAATGGGGAGGAATGATTAACGATCAAATCGTCAACGGTTTCAAGAATCTTGCGGTCATACTTGATTCCTTCAATCACCTTATAGTAACTCATGGCGCAACAGGTTTTCAGTAACAGGTTATCAAATGGTATGCAATCCTACTATCACCGTCTGGAAAGGACAAGGGTCATGTAGTTTACGTGCTGTAAATTGATAACGATAAAAGAAGTAGAATTAGTGACTAAAAAAACAGGTTGACTCTCCCGAGCCAACCTGTTTGTGTTATGATAATGATTGTGTGTATTGTTTACTGAGCAGCCAGAGCGTCTGCACCGGCAGAAATTTCCAGAATCTCTGTGGTTATAGAAGCCTGACGAGCTTTGTTAAAGCTAATTTTCAGATCTCTCAGTAGCTCTTCTGCATTTTCCGTTGCCTTATCCATCGCTACCATTCTGGCACCTTGCTCAGAAGCATTGGATTCCAGTACAGCTCTGAATAGTTGAATACGCAACGCTCTTGGAATCAAGTCTGTCAGAATCTGCTCTCTGTCAGGCTCAAAAATGTAGTCCATATTCAGCCCTTCTTCTTCCTCTGTTTCGAGCGTATCAACCGCAAGAGGCAGGAAGTCTTCAACTAATCTATTCTGGGACATCACATTTTTAAACTCATTGAATACAAGATGTACCTTATCAAATTCTCCAGAGAGGAAACCTTCAAAGATCCTGTCTGCGACCTCATTTACCAGATCGAAAGAGAGTTTAGTGAATACATCATGGTTTTCTCCAATGAGAGAGTAGCCACGCTTATTATAATAGTCATATCCTCTCCTTCCTATGCACAGCATGTGAAGCTTCCCTTCTTCCTTCTTATCAGCATAATGCTCATGTATGAAGGCAT
>JBCBKZ010000504.1:0-4592 GCA_038520955.1 Bacteroidota bacterium
TGAAAATGTAGGCTACATTTTCACTGATAGGAGAATGTACAGACCAGGTCAAACGGTCAACTTCAAGGTTCTACTCACAGAAGAAAAAGGAAAGAAGGTAGAGATAGTTCCAAATACCAGTCTGACGGTAGAACTGTTTGATGCCAACTACCAGAAAGTGAGTGAGGTAGAGGTGCGTACCAATGAGTATGGATCTGCTTCGGGCTTATTTAGTCTGCCAACAGGCTTGCTGACCGGAAACATGCAGATCAGCACAGCCTATGGAGCTACCTCTATTCAGGTAGAAGAATATAAGCGCCCCAACTTCTCAGTATCCATTCTCCCGATAGAAGGCTCTTATGGGCTAAATGATAACGTAACTGTAACCGCAAAAGCAGAAACTTATTCAGGTGTTCCCTTAAGTGGAGGAGCACTGGTAAGCTATAAGGTGGAACGGCAGCAGTACTTTCCTTACTGGAGCTACAGAAGATATTATTCCCCCTACCCTTATCCTCAAGCTGATGGTCAAATCATCACCACAGGAGAAACTGAAGTAGACAATGAAGGGAATATCGCATTTGACTTTGTCACCCTTCCTGGCAAGAATCTGCAAGGTAGAGGCGGTCAATTCTTCAGGTATATCATCACAGTAGATGTTACAGACATCAGTGGAGAAACCCACTCTGCCAGCTCATCGCTTAGGGCAGGAACGAAATCCTACGTTGCCAACTGGAAGCTACCTGAGGTGATGAAGAACCCACTGAAGGAAGACATTCAGTTAGTAGCTAATAACCTCTCTGACCAGCCGGTAGAAGTAAAGGGAACCCTCAAGGTATACTCCCTCAAAAGCCCAGATCAATTCCTCAGAAACAGAAGATGGGGAAAGGTAGATGAGGCTATCATGAATAAGGTTGATTTCAAAAGGTTTTTCCCTCATGATATGTATGGAGAAGAAAATGATCCTTCAACATGGGAGGTTGGTGAACTGATTCTTCAGCAAGACATTACTTCTAATACCAAGTTATCTCTTTCTAAACTAAAAGGGCAGGATGCAGGCATGTATAAATTTGTCTTCACAGCAGAAGGAGAAGAGGAGGTAGAAGGCTTCACCAGTCTGGATGGAGGGAACGGAAAGCCTTGGCCTAACAATACGCTCCTTGGATATGAGATTAGTAAATCTTCCGTTCAACCAGGAGAAACCGTCGAGCTTACTATAGGCTCCTTTGAGAAGAATACCTGGGTGCTATTCAACCTCATACAGGATGAGAAGATTCTTGATTCACGCTGGATAAGGCTTAAAAAGTACAGAGAAACCATAGAAATCCCCATCCTGGAATCCTATCGTGGGAATGTATATGTGAAGCTGATTGCCAATGGATATAATGATGTTTCCCAGAAAGATATCCTCATTGAGGTGCCCAGAACTGATAAAAAGCTCAGCTTTAGTTGGGAGCAAATGCGATCCAAGCTGATCCCGGGTGAAGAGGTAAAGTGGACCTTAAGAATCCATAATAACGAGGAAAAACCTGTTCCTGCTGAAGTTCTGGCTACCATGTATGACGCTTCTCTGGATGCCTTTATTCCTCATAACTTTTGGTTGAACCTCTACCATCCCAATAGTCAGGCTTTCACCTTTAATGTTAGACAGGGATACCAGACGGCCTCCGGTCAATCCCATATCTTTTATCAGTGGGGAAAGTATGAGGACGTAGACCGTAAGGAGTATGACCAACTTCTTCCCATACAGTTCATCTCCAGCTATTATTATGGAGGAAGACAGCCCCTACGAGCAAGGGCTATGCGCGACAATATAGCTTATGACATGGCGGAATCAGCTCCCATGCCAGAAGGCGAACTTAATGAAGTGGTAGTAACAGGTGCGAGCGCCCCTGCCCCTCGAGCAAAGATTGCTGGAATATCCACCACCAAAGGAGAAAACGGTGGTCTACCTCCTTCCCCACCAGAAGATGCAGAGCCAGTTGATTTAGAGGAAGTCCCTCTCAGAAAGAACCTACAGGAAACAGCTTTCTTCTTTCCTCACCTCATGACGGATGAAAATGGAGATGTGCTCATAGAATTCACTGCTCCTGAGGCCTTGACAGGTTGGAAGTTCCTCGGACTTGCCCATACCAAAGAATTACAGACAGGCATACTGGAAACCAAGGCTGTTACTCAGAAGGACCTCATGATGCAGCCCCTTCTCCCACGCTTCATGCGTGAAGGAGATGAAATCGTATTGGTAGGGAAAATCTCTAACCAGAGTGAGCAGGCCATGAAGGGAAAAGCATCCCTCACCCTGCTGAATGCCTATGACCTACAGCCGCTCAACTTATTGGCGGAGAGAGAAACAAAGGAGATTCCCTTTGAAGCAGAAGCTAAACTAAGCACCACTGTCAGGTGGAGGTTGAATGTACCGGAAGGGCTAGATGCCGTCATCATACAGATGCGTGCCTCAGATGGGACTTTCACGGATGGGGAAGAGCATATGTTGCCTATTCTCTCAAATAGAATGCTGGTAACAGAAACCCTGCCTATGACCCTTAGAGGAAATCAGACCAAGACCTTTACCTTGGACAAACTGGTAAATACTACTTCCACTACCCTTCAGCATAAGAAGCTCAGTTTGGAGGTAACTGGTAATCCTGCATGGTATGCGGTACAGGCCCTCCCCTACCTCATGGAGTTCCCCCATGAGTGTACAGAGCAAATCTACAGCCGATATTATGCCAATACACTGGCGAGCCACATTGCGAATTCTTCTCCAAGAATCCAGCAGGTATTTAATCAGTGGAGCCAGTCTGCCAGAGAAGTAGATAAGACTACCTTCATTTCTAATTTGGAGAAAAACCAGGAGCTGAAAGCGGTATTATTGGAAGCTACTCCTTGGGTGCTTGAAGCCAAAAACGAAACGGAGCGTAAGCAGCGTTTGGGAATTCTCTTTGACCTGAATCGTATGGCCAACGAGTCTTCTCGTGCCCTAAGACAGTTAAAAGAGCGACAATTGAGCGATGGTTCTTTCTCCTGGTTCCCTGGTATGCGTTCCAGCAGATATATCACTCAGTTGATCGCCATAGGATTAGGACATCTTCAGAAGCTGGGCGTAAATACCTCTGGCAACCCAGAAATCAGTCAGATGGGAGCGAATGCAGCTGCCTGGTTAGACACCCAAATTCTCGCGGATTATCAAGAACTCAAGAGACGCAGTTCAGACCTCAAAAAGAGGCACTTGGGCTATACCCAAATCCAGTACCTCTACATGCGCTCCTTCTATAAGGACCTTTCTTTTAATAGAGGAACGGAAGAAGCCTGGAAGTACTATTATGGACAAGCGGAAACTTACTGGCCGGAAACCAGCAAGTATATGCAAGGTATGCTTTCCATGGTCTTCCACAGAAATGAAGCCATTAACCTATCAGAAGAAGTACTGGCTTCTTTGGAAGAAAACGCCATTTACAGTGAGGAGATGGGCATGTACTGGAAGGACCTGAGTAGTGGATATTACTGGTACCAAGCCCCTATAGAAACACAATCCCTTCTCATAGAAGCCTTCAACGAATCCGGGAAGAATCTGAAGGAAGTGGAAGAGATGAAAATCTGGCTGCTGAAGAATAAGCAGACCAGTGACTGGAAGACTACCCGTGCTACTGTAGCTGCCTGTAATGCGCTCATCATACAAGGCGCCAATTGGCTGGATAACTCCTCTACCATCAATGTTACAGTAGGAAATGAGAAAGTAGATCTCAGTAGCAAATCAGATGCCAGACCGGAAGTAGGTACCGGTTACAGCAAAGTGAACTGGGAAGGCAGTGAAGTAAGTCCAGACATGGGAAAAGTTACTATGGAGAAAGTAGGAGACGGCATAGCCTGGGGAGGACTGTACTGGCAGTACATGGAAGACCTGGATAAGATCACCTTTGCGAAAACCCCACTGAAAGTGGAGAAGGAAATGATGGTGGTAAGAGAAACCGATAATGGTCAGGTATTGGAAAAGGTGAGTGATCAGCCATTACAGCCGGGAGACAGGTTAAGAGCTAGAATTGTGATTAGAGTAGACAGGGCCATGGAGTACGTACACATGAAGGACATGCGTGCAGCAGGGCTGGAACCCGTAGATGTACTTTCGAAATACCATTATAAGAGTGGACTTGGATGGTACCAGAGCACCAAAGACGCCGCTACTCACTTCTTCTTTGAATATCTCCCTAAGGGTACGCATGTATTTGAGTATGACCTTAGAGCTACCTTATCTGGAGAATTTTCTAATGGCCTTACGACTATACAATGTATGTATGCGCCTGAGTTCAGTAGCCATACCTCCGGCATCAGACTGGAAATAGAGTAAAGTAGCTGAAAGTCATAGCCACAGATACACAGAATTTTGTGTATCTGTGGCTTCTTTTACAGAAGGACAAGAGTCCTTAGCTACGTTCAGAACAAGCTGGAGCTTGTTCAGTGCACACATGGATGTTGACAAGCTCCTGCTTGTTAACAGAATAGCTAGCGGACTCCTGTCCGATTAAGTGCAGTTGCGCTTTATGAGCCATAAAAGACGATAAATTCACAAATCCTTCCCCTAATCCGACAAATTAATTGAATGACTATTCGAAATATTA
>JBCBKZ010000505.1:0-4583 GCA_038520955.1 Bacteroidota bacterium
GGAACTACGAAGGATAATAAGCAAATAGAAGTAATAGTTGAGTTTACTCAGCCTATAGATCAGAGCGTATTTAATGATGCTCCCTATAATCCCTTCATTTTTGTAGGGGGAGACAGGACGCATGAAATACATCTCCCAAATAAAGCTCCCACTGCCATAGCTGATGAAAGTCTCTTTATGCAAGAAGACGATAGATCAAATGCTACTTCAGGGAAATATTACAAAGGGGAGAATAACGCACCCTGGGCCATTCACACCATACATACCTTTAGGCAACCCAGAGAAAGAGTGAGAATTACAAAAGCTTATAACCGCTTTATGGATTGGGCAACATCTGGAGGAGCTCAGTACCAGGATTGGTATTCTGACAGAAGCGGGTATAGAAATACTCAGCATATTTTTGACGGGAACTAATTGATCTTGAGAATAGCCGAATGTTTGATCATTGAGCGAGCCACCTGATCCGTGGGCTCGCTTTTTGTTTAGTGAGCAGAGTTATAACAATTTTCATATATATGCGCTAAATTTGCGGCAGAAAAGATATGTAGGGAAAAGTAAAAAGGATGGAAATATTTAAAGAGTTTACTTTTGATAGTGCGCATTTTCTCCCAAACGTGCCTGAAGGGCATAAGTGCAGGAATATTCACGGGCATACGTACAGGGTGAGGCTATGTATAGCGGGTAAACCTGATCCGCATTCGGGTATGATTCAGGATTTCGCGGACATTAAGACTGCCTTTAAGCCTGTAGAAAAGCTGCTGGACCACCAACTTTTGAATGAGGTTGACGGGCTTGAAAATCCTACTACGGAGAATTTTATTGTTTGGCTGTGGCGTAAACTAAAGCCTGAACTCCCTGGTATGAGTAAGATAGAAGTGTACGAGACTCCAACCTGTGGGGTAGTATACAAAGGGGAGTGGGAAAACTAAGCCTCTTTTTTACAGAGAAAGAGGCTAAAAGAAAATGAGCCACTCCAAAAGGAGTGGCTCAAAGTGCATAAAAATTACCCTTAGGTCTGTTTATCTTTTGATCTGTAGCCTTTTGACAACTTGTCGATCACCTGCATTTACAATGAGTATGTAAATGCCACTGCTGATCTTTCCTAGATTCAAGCTGTGAGACTGGCTAAATGAGATAGCACTTTGTTCCACAGTTCTTCCATTTACATCAACGATTCTTACCTTAAGCTGTCCTTCATACCCTTCGGACTCAAGCGTAACATAGCTGCTCGCTGGATTAGGGAAGATGGATAGACTTTGTAAGGGATCTGCTGCTAAATCATTGAGAGACTGGAATGACTTATTGGAAGACTGACCAATGACGGTAAAGTTGACTATCGATGTCATACAAGCTTTATTGTCTGCATTGTAAGGAGTAACAGAGACTGTGTAAGAACCTGGTGTGAGCAGGGTACTTGAATTGAAATCTCCGTTTGTATCACCAAATAAAGCATATGGAGGTAAGCCTTCGATTCTACTGTAGGTAGCATCTCCGCTAAGTTCCATTTCTACCTTGGAAATGTTTCCGTTCATACTTGCAACAACCGTTAGATCCATGCCTAACTGATCAATGTTCAGGATATCACCCTCCTTAAGCTCACCTACTTGCACATCTTGTTTTGCATCATATAGGTAGAACTTGACCATATCTGGACAACCATCATTAGGACACATGCTATTGTTAGGTGCCTTTACTGTTTCTTTCTGGACATTATTCTCATCATTCCAGAAGATCTTGGTCGTTCCTGTATTCTCTGCATAGAAGAAGGTATCATCATTAGCCTTACTGATAAGACTTCCACTTTCTCCATTTCCAACTACCAGGTATGAAAACTCGACATCAAATGGATTAGGGTTGCGTACCCTCCACCTGTGTGAGCCATTCGGCTTATTACACATAGAGGTAAGGATTAGCTTCTCTACTACCTTCTTATTGACCAGTTTGAAGTTGATACAGACTTGGTCACATGATTCTGTTCTGCTCTTGTAAGGAGTAACACAGAGTTCATAATAGCCTGGCTTTAGGTCTAATTGTATACCCAGTTTTCCGTCTGTATCTCCAAAGAGAGCATAAGGTGCTTTACGTTCTGTTCTGTTATAGGTAGTTTTTCCTGAGAGAGCAAAAACTACTCTTTCTGGCTGACCATCTACGATCGCAACTACTGTAAGCTCACCTCCGATGTTAGCGATGTTGATTTCATCGCCATCCATGATGTCCTGTAACTTGGTATTAGTTTTGGGATCCCAAAGCTCTAAGCTTGTAACATCTGGACAATCATCTTTAGGGCAAATCTCATTATTGGGTGCTTTAACAGTTTCCTGTTGAGTGTCATTCTCATCCTTCCAGAAAAGCTTAGTAGTACCTTTATTGGCAGCATCAAAGAAGGTATCAGAATTAGCTTTAGCGGTCAGGGAACCAGTTTCCCCATTTCCAACTACCAAATAATCAACCTCAACATCAAAGGAGTTTGGATTACGGACCCTCCAGTTATGCCCACCATTCTCGTCATTACAGATTGACGTCAAAATCAATTTCTTGACTACTTTCTGCTTAAACAATTCAAACTCAATACAGAATTTTTCACAGACTTCTGTCCTGCTTTTGAAAGGCGTAACACATAACTCATACTTTCCTACTGGTAGGTCTAATTGGATTCCTAATTTTCCATTGGTATCCCCGAATAGGGCGTAAGGTGCTTTCCTTTCGGTCCTGTTATAAGAAACTGCTCCGGAAAGGTCAAAAACTACCCGTTCAGGCTGTCCATCAACAATCGCGATCACAGTTAGCTCTCCTCCCAGATCAAAGATGTTAATCTTGTCTCCATCCTCCAGGTCCTGAATTTTAGTATTGGTTTTTGGATCCCATAATTCAAGGCTGGTAACCTCCGGACATTCATCACAAATCTCATTATTAGGAGCCTTAACCGTTTCCTGTTCATTGAAGGTACCATCCAGCCAGAAGATCTTGGTGGTTCCTTTATTAGCGGCATCAAAGAAAGTATCATCATTTGCCTTAGCAGTAAGCATTCCGGTTTCGCCATTACCTACTACCAGATATCTCACCTCAACATCGAAGGCGTTCGGGTTACGAACTCTCCATGTATGAGAACCATCCCTTTTGTTACAAATAGAGGTGAGAATGAGTTTCTCAACTACCTTACAGTCATTGTTATTAGGCGCTTTAACTGTTTCCTGCTCATTGAAAGTACCATCTAACCAGAAGATCTTGGTGGTGCCTTTGTTAGCCGCATCAAAGAAGGTGTCAGAGTTAGCCTTAGCAGTAAGGGTTCCGGTTTCTCCGTTGCCCACTACCTGGTAGCGCACCTCCACGTCGAAGGCGTTCGGGTTGCGTACTCTCCAAGTGTGTGCACCGCTTGCACTGTTACAGATAGAGGTGAGAATAAGCTTCTCAACTACCTTACAGTCATTGTTGTTAGGCGCTTTAACTGTTTCCTGCTCATTGAAAGTACCATCTAACCAGAAGATCTTGGTGGTTCCTTTATTGGCAGCGTCAAAGAAGGTATCAGAATTGGCCTTAGCAGTAAGGGTTCCGGTTTCGCCATTACCCACTACCAGATAGCGCACTTCCACGTCGAAGTCGTTTGGGTTCCTGACTCTCCAAGTGTGTGCTCCGCTGGCACTATTACAGATAGAAGTGAGAATGAGTTTCTCGACTACCTTACAGTCATTATTGTTAGGGGCTTTAACCGTTTCCTGCTCATTGAAAGTGCCATCTAACCAAAAGATCTTGGTAGTACCTTTATTAGCGGCATCAAAGAAGGTATCAGAGTTAGCCTTAGCAGTAAGGGTTCCGGTTTCGCCATTGCCCACTACCAGATAGCGCACTTCCACGTCGAAGGCGTTTGGATTTCTGACTCTCCAAGTATGCGCACCACTGGCACTATTACAGATAGAAGTGAGAATGAGTTTCTCAACTACCTTACAATCATTGTTGTTAGGCGCTTTGACTGTTTCTTTGTCTTCATCTAACTCATTCTTCCAGAAGATTTTGGTAGTCCCTTTGTTAGTAGCATCAAAGAAAGTATCAGAACTAGCTTTAGCTGTTAAGGTACCTGTTTCCCCTGAACCAACCACCTCATAAGAGATGGAGATATCGACTGCATTCGGGTTGCGTACTCTCCAAGTATGTGCCCCACTAGCACTATTACACATGGAGGTTAGAATAAGGTTTTCAATAGGAGCGTTTTGAGTTCCTTCATTTGCATGTAAATCTTTCCCTTGTAAAGGAGTGATATGAACTAGTACAAATGCAGATAGTAAAAGATAAGCTCCTAGCGTTAGTGAGAATTTCCGTTTCAGAAATGTTTGGTAAAATCTGATTCTCATGTCTTACTAAAAATTTGTTATGTGTAGTGATAGACTAGGCCAAAGGACTTTGCAGGTCCCTTGGGATGAACATATGTGTTTATACCTATGACAATGCTGCCATACTTATGTCATAAGTGGCTAAGCGAGATCAGTTAAGTTCTAATCTGTGGATCACTGGTGAGCTGTAAATTCTTCCTTTATATATTTTAAAAGAAGAATTTTATTTAGTTGGCTTTTTACGTTTGCTAACATAGC
>JBCBKZ010000506.1:0-4578 GCA_038520955.1 Bacteroidota bacterium
GGCTCAGAACCTTCTGGTTGGACGAGGCCTCTATAGCATCTGGTACGCTTAGTGTTATAGTTCTGAACTTCCTGATATACCCTGATACGGATAAGTTCTTTGGCGGAGAGGTGATTTTGGTGCAAGGTGATTTTGAGCAAGTTGAGAATACTTCCGGTAGAAGTTTCATCATGTACAGTGACATTCAGACTCATGGTGCGAGTTGCGTTAATGTTTGTTCCTGGAATTAAGTCAGCTTAATCTGCTGATAGACTTTCTCTTTGTAATGTACAATGATAGAACGCACGGCATAGAGGAATATATATGAGAAAAGACCATTAGGTTTAAAAAAATCTTACATATTTAAAATCGTAATTCGACTAGTACTAATCTGTGTGTAATATTATTCGACTGAATTTACTAAGCCCTAATGTACTGAGACTAAGATTCTAGCTGTCTTATTGGTATTCGATATGGTGCGAATGGTGGAATTCTGCTTCTCATTTGTATCCTATTTCCAGGGGAGGATGTAGGATATTGTCTGAAAATTCTCCTAAAAAATGAATACTAATTTGATTTCTTACATCCGTAAACTTCAATACCAACCTATATGCCCGGCTTCCTTGTAGCTATTCTTAATGTATTAGGATCTAAAAAGCCTATATATGCATGTATACTTTTGGGGATGGGCATGCTTCTCTTTAGCCAGGTATCAGCGCAGGTTTTTCAGTTCAGCGGAACGGTGCTGAGCCAGGAAAGTAAACAGGGAATCCCATATGCTACCCTGAGGGTCAGTGGACATAAAATAGCCACTATTACGAACCAGGATGGGGCCTTTAGCCTTAAAGTCCCACTAGCTCTACTTGACGTACAGGAATTACAACTGGAGGTAAGTAGCATAGGCTTTGAGGCATTAAGTATGTCTCTGACTACCAGCAAGCCTGCATTAGAGATTTCTCTGACCCCCAAGCCTTATCAGTTAGGAGAGGTGTTTATTTATGACAGGGAGCTGAATGCCAGAGACCTCCTTAAGGAAGCCCTGAGAAAGATTCCTGAGAATTATCTAGATAACTCCTTTACCATGGATGTCTTTTACAGACATTACTGTAAGGAGGGAGGACAGTACGGCCGATTGATAGAAGCTGCTGCCGAGATAGCTCAGCCTAACGGCTATACCGGTCAGTTAAGGAGTAAAGCTAAAAATTACCTGAGAGCAGAAATCAAGGGCCTCAGAAGAAGTTTTGACTTTACCCGCTTCTCTACATTTTCTCATCTCCCCATAGCCCTGTATCAAACCATGGAGCAGGATGTAGCTCGCTATCATGGATTATTAGGCAAAAGTATCAGAGATAAGAGTTTTGAAGTTACTTATCTGGATGCTACGAGCTGGAATGGAGAAATGGTATGGGTGATCCTATGTGAAAAGAAAGGAGTGTATAGGGTAAAGAGCTATGTACTGGCGCACAACCTGGCTATTGTGAGGGTAGAGACAGAGCAGAAGAGATATTTCCCCATAGAAGGGGCTAGTAGCTGGCGCACCCAAAGGTATGTGATGGAATACAGGCAGTTGGAAGACAGATATCATCTGAGCTTTCTGAAAAATCAGGGAGATCTGCTCATTACCTATTGGGACTCTACCGGGACGGTTAGCAGCAAGCAGAAACATCAGCATGATGTTTCCATCCTGGTCAATAGTGTGCGTAAGGGCGCCAGAGAACTTCCACTGCGTAAAGAGCCCGGTTGGGATGAGCTGGCAAGTATTCCCTACCAGCCCTCTTTCTGGGAATCATATAACATCATTAAGGCTTCTCCGGTAGAGGAGAAGGCGATGGAAGATTTAGGAGCGGAGATCTCCCTTCCCATTCAATTCAAAGAGTACAATCAACCTTCTGCTAATACGCAGGACTTTCTGGCATCCATAGCCTTTCAGCGAGCCTTGAAGCAGTATAAGGGAAGGTATGTACTGGTCTATTGGTGGTCTCCAGACAAGATTCCTTCAATCAAGGATATCATCAGAGCCAGAAAGATATTCTCCTCATATGAGCACATACCCGTTTCTTGGGTATTTGTAGGCTGTACGCCTGATGAGGCAGCCTGGCGGAAGGGGAGGAAAAAGCAAAAGCTCTTTGGCGGATTCCACATCCAACTCAATCAAGGACTTCGGTCAGACATGGCTACCAAGCAGAATATTCAAAGTATTCCCTTTTATGAGGTGTATTCTCCTAAGGGAGAAAAAATCTGGAGTCAGTCTTCTCTCCCCAAGCCTTCTTATATAGCCACTATTGTAACACCTGAGGATGATTCTCAGTAATGGGAGAATAGAGCTTGGGTGCTTTAGTGCCTTTTACTTCTTTTCCATTTACAGTCAGCTTTCCATTAGCGCCATGATGAAAGTGGGCATAGTTAGAAAACTGATCATGGACCAGGAAGTCGCTGTAGTTGAAAATTTCTCCCTGGTTCATGAGAGAGCCCGCTACCGTGAGACTGGAAGTATGAAGGTTATGGGTTTTTGACCCTTTGAAAGCGTGGAAATGAAGGATGTCTATGGATCCGGTCATTTCATTATTTAGAATACCGTAGTTCTCTATCTCCTTAACCACAATCTTTCCTCTGTTATGGACAGCGCCCTGCGTTTCTATGATGAGGTTATCGGAGAAAGAGTATAGGCTGGAACCTGGCGTTATTTCTACTTCTCCTCTTACTGTGATAGACTCATAAGTAGAGTAAACAGCTCCCTGTATGATGATCTTTTGATGTTGGGGGATGACTTTCCCCGGATATTCTGGGGACCAGTTTTTGGGATTCTCATAGTAATGGTCTGCGGTAGGCGTAAAGTGATATACCTTGACCTTAGCGGACTCTTCTACCACACCAGCTACTAGCATTGCCAATAGGAGCGTACCCATGGTAATGGAATAAAGTGACTGTCTGGTAGTGAGAGATATAGTGGCGCTAGGGGTTTGAATGAGATTCTGCGTTCTCCTGACTTTCATTGCACCACAAATTGATATGTATAGATACCATGCTTGTGGCTAAAAACCCACTGAATTTCTTTCTGGAGATTACAAGACCTGATTAGTGAATATAGCGGGAGAGGACATCACTGGCCATTTGCTGATTAAAGGCACCTGTATCTTTAGAAATTTGCTGGAAGATGTCCATGGCCTTTTCTTTTTCTCCTTTCTCCCAATAAGCCAATGCCAGATACCAGCGCGCCTGTCCCTTTAAGGGGTTATCCGTTTCAGATGCTAGTAGAAAGGAAGAAATAGCCTCATCTATTTGCTGGGGTTCCTGTGCCAGATAGGACATGCCCAGGTAGAAGTGAAAGACTTCTGTCTGGCTGCTATCTTCCGCCAACAGTTCCTGAAATAAGGGGATAGCCTCATTATACTGTGCCTCCTCATAATGAGCTATGGCCGTTACCCATTTCGCATTCAGGCTAGAGTCAGCCTGTACGTACATACTGGCGTCTTCATGCATATAAGGAGTGAAGGCAGCCTGAAAGAGGTCCATCCTGTCATTAGGCTGAAAGTAGTAAGAGCGAAAAATAAGGGCTGGGATAAGCAGTAATAAAATGACTGCCGCCATCTTCAGGAAGGTCTTTCCTGCAAATGGATTGAATTCGTTCTGTACCTGAGCGTCTATGGCCTGCAATCTCTTTTTGAGGGTTAACCTGCCATAGTGTCTAATGATTTCTTCACTCAGTTTCTCCTGTAACCCTTCATCCTGACTCAGTACATTAGAAAATGCTTCCTGTTCTTCAGAAGATAGGTCTCCCTGGAGATATTTCCAGATAAATGCGTCAGTATGATAAATAGACTCCATAATTTCCTCTGTCAATCGGCTACATCAGCCATACTAAAATTCCTGAGTACAATTTTCTTCAAATATTTGAGGCATTTATGTTTCTTATTCCTGGCTATCTGCTCATTCTGAAAACCCATCTTTTGGTAGATTTCTTTCATAGGCAGATGTTCAAAGACGGAGAGTATGAGAATTTTTCTACAATCCTCCTTCAACTCTTCCATGGCCTGTTTCACTATCCATTCCCGCTCTTTGCTTAAGACGCCCACCATGGGACTTTCTTCTACTCCTACTCCTTCTTTCTCCTGAATGAGTTGAAACTTATGGGCCAACTTTCTTTTCTTCAGCGTATTCAGCCACAAATTTCTAGCTACCGCATACAAATAGGTACTAATTTTAGCTTTTAAGCTGAAAGTCTCCCGCCTAACCTGCTCGTAAAAGATCACCAGGGCATCCTGAAACACATCTCTAGCCTCTTCTTCTGTCCCTGTATTATCTGTGACGAGTTTTATGATCAGGGTCACATGCTTTCTGTACAAATATCTTATATAGATATTTGCCTCCACCCCTCCTTGTCTCAGGCCTTCCACTATTTCTTCGTCAGAATATACGCGTTGAAAAAGCATGTTCCTTATACGCTGTTAGTACAACCGGGTAGAGATCTGTAACCACTTTTTTCTTCTCTACCAGACTTTTTTTCTTACTTCTCGGGAAAATACAAAAAAAAGAGAGAGTAATATGGGATACTCTCTCTTGTCTATTTTGTTCACTGGGGCTTAGTCCTCAGGTACTTTC
>JBCBKZ010000507.1:0-4577 GCA_038520955.1 Bacteroidota bacterium
GTATATCATAGATGAGGTTCACATGTTATCTCAGGCGGCCTTCAATGCCTTCCTTAAAACCCTTGAAGAACCTCCCGCACATGTGCTATTCATCCTGGCTACTACTGAGAAGCACAAAATTCTTCCCACTATCCTCTCAAGATAATTCACTCAATATTCAATAAGAAGGTTCGGAGTTGGCCATTTTCAATAAATATTTTATTTATTGATTATCCAAATAAAATAACAAATGTGTTTTTAATCCGAATAATATCGAACTAAATCCCTGATAAACAGATTGATACAAAATTTAACAACATCTACAATTTTCAATTCTATTATTTAGCCTACTAATTTCTCTACCCAGCGTTAGCAACTATACAACCCTCACACTTTATCTATTTTCGTAATACTCACGAAACTTATTTCAATAAAAGAATCATTTTCTCTACTCTATAATTAAATTACATTCAACATTCGTATAATTCATAAAAAAACTAGGTTAAAATCCTTCTAATTTCAATAAACCTTTCGTATATTCGTATGAATTTTTAGCTCACTTGTAATCCTCGTATTTCACCTTTCCCTCGACTTATCATACTAAGTCGCCTGCTTCGATTGTATCATTTATTGAACGTATATGCTAGTTCAAACTAGATTATCATTGGTCTTCTATGCCTTTGTTTGCATAGTGAGCTTAACCATTATCCCTACTCAGGCCAGTAATTTGCCTGAAGAATCTACAATTGACAGTCCCGAAAATTGCGACCTAAATGTGGTTGCAGTACTTACCCGGGGCATATCCTGTAATGGGCTAAATGACGGGATCATCACCACCTCCATCAGTGGAGGAACATCTCCTTTCACGTACGCCTGGTCTAACGGGGCCACCACAGCTGGTTTAGGAAATGCTTCTGCGGGAAGCTATACCATAACAGTTATGGATGCAGAAGGCTGTGAAGCTACTGATCAGATACTGGTATCTGAACCTTCTGCCATTACCCTTTCCATGGAGGTAGCTAATTCTACCCTGGGACTTAGTAATGGACAAGCCTCAGTAGAAGCTTCCGGAGGAACAGGAAACTTTTCTTACTCCTGGTCTACAGGTTCTTCTTCCGCCTCTGCTGCTTCATTAGGTTCTGGAATTTATTCCGTAACCGTAACGGATCAGAATAGCTGCTCAGTTTCAGCTAATGCATATGTATTTGAGCAACAAAATTGTGGTAGTGTAAACATTGCTAAAAACAGACCGGCTGTTTCCTCTTCTTCCAGTACAAGTAGTGCTGCAGATCTGGTTAATGATGGGGATGCGGAAACAAGATGGTTTAGTCCAGAAAACGAAGCTTGGGTATATATAGACCTCCTGGCTAGTTATAATGTCTGTAGAGTAGTACTGAACTGGGAAGCCGCTTATGCCTCAGCTTTTGATATTCAGGTATCTCTGGATGCTGAAACATGGACTACCGTTCAGAGCATTAGTCAAAACGCAAGCTTAAATCAGGAGTTTTTCCTGGATGATGTAGGCAGATATGTGCGTATTTACTCTAGAGAAGCTGCTTTCCCGGTAGGAGTAGCCCTTTGGGAAATGGAAGTTTATGGTTCTCTTGAAGGGGTGATTAATCAACCTCCTTTCTTCAGTGAAGAGAATCCTGTCTTCTTTGTGATAGAAAATAGTCCTGCAGGAACATTGATTGACAAAGTTTCTGCCTTCGATCTGAATAACCACCAGATTACCTATGAAATCCTAAGTGGAAATGAGTCAGGCGCATTTGCGCTAAACGCTGCTACAGGAGAGCTAAGTGTAAGTGATCCTGCCTTCCTGGACTTTGAACTCTTCCAGCAGTCATCTCTCCAGATTTCTGCGACTGATAATGGTCCCGGGAACTTATCTAACCAGACCACGCTAACAGTCAATATAGCAGACCAAGATGATACTTCCTGCCAGGAAGACCTGGTTTCAGGGGAAGAGGTAAGTATTTCTGCTTCCTCAGCCGCCAATCCAGCTATTCAAGCCATTGACCAGAATCCTAACACAGCATGGAGAAGCCAGGGTGCAGCTCCACAATGGTTAGAGATAGACCTGGGACGTGATTATGACATATGTGGAATTAATATCAGCTGGGGAAATGATTATGCCGCTGATTACAGATTGGAATTAGCTCAAGTACCAGGAGAGTACTCGACTATCCTTAATGTACAGGGGAATACATCTACCAGCACTGATTTCCAGCCAGAGAATATCATATTTGGCAGGTATCTGAGAATATTCTGTGCAAGAGAGATTCTCTTCAGCAACAGTTTCTCCATAAATGAAGTCGTAATATCAGGATTCCCATCCTCTGAGAATCATGCGCCCTCCATTTCTGCTTCTAAACTTAGCATAATGGAAAACAGTCCTGAAGGAAGCATAGTAGGTAGCGTATCAGCTTCAGATGCTGATGGGGATAACTTACTCTTCAGCATTCTGGGAGGAAACATAGGCGAAAGCTTTGCCATTAATCCTGTTAGTGGAGAAATCGTCGTAAACAGTGCCGCTCAACTAGACTTTGAGAGTAATCCTGTTTTCGAACTGCTTGTAGCTGCCGAAGATGATGGACTTGGCAGCCTAAGCACCTCAACTACAGTTCAGATCAGCTTGATAGATGAAAATGAGGGTGTATGTAGCGAGGAGAATGCAGCACTGAATCAGCCTGCAAGTGCCTCCGCCAGCAGAAGTACCAGATTCTTACCTGAGAATGCTGTAGATGGCAACCTAAGTACAAGCTGGTCCACAGTAGCCAGAGACCCTCAATGGCTTTATACAGACCTTGGATCTATTCAGAATATCTGTGGAGTTACGGTCCTTTGGGGAAGCGCCTACGCGTATCAGTATGAAGTACAAGTAAGTAATGATGCCAAAAGCTGGGCTACCATAGCCTCTGATAACAGAAATAGAAAGACGGTAGTAGAACTGACTGATCTGGATGTTTCCGGGAGATATGTAAGGCTTCTATGTAAGAGAAGGATTTCCAGAAATGGATATATCGTAAGAGAATTAGAAGTGCATACAGTTTCTAATCCTCAGAATCAGGCACCTAAGCTTGATGGAGCAGTATTTAAGATTCCTGAAAACCTAAAGAATACAACTGAGTTTGGAGCCCTATTCGCCCTGGATCCTGATGGTGATGCCTTAACTTACAGCATCATAGAAGGTAATACAGGGGGCGCATTCTCCATCAATCCTGAAACGGGTGTACTGGCAGTAGCCAATACTAACCAGCTGGATTATGAGCGTAACCCAGTCTTTACGCTGACTGTCCAGGCAAATGATCAGAATACAAGTAACAATACTGATAATGCCACTGTCATCATCAATCTGGGGGATGTACCAGAGGCTACTTGTTCTCCAGTAAATCTATCTCTTACCGGAGAGGTAGTTACTTCTTCAAGTCTCAACAACTTCACCCTTGGCCAAAAGCTGGCTGATGGCGATAATACGACCAGATGGGTAAGTGGACCAGGTAATAATGAGTGGGTGTACATAGATCTTGGCGAAGCTGCCAATATCTGCCAGACAAACATTCGTTGGGAAGATGCCTTCGCTACTGATTATAGAATTCAGCTTTCTAATGACCTGGCTAACTGGGAAGATATCCAGATCATCCAGAATAATACCCAGCAGAACAACACACTACTGGGACTGGAAGGAAGTGGAAGGTACATCAGAATCCAAAGCGATCAGGCAGTAGGTTCTCAGGGAATCTCCATCTGGGAGTGGGAAGTTTTTGGAACTACAGGAGAAAGTACAAACTCACTGGACCTAAGTTCCGAGAAAGGGATCAACCTCTTCCCTAACCCAAGTACAGGAGAAGTTAATGTCAGCTTTGAGGTATCTGAAGCTCAGCTTGTGAACCTTAGGGTATATGACCTGATAGGTAACACGGTCTTTAGTTATGAGGGAGAGACCCTAAGTGGAACTCAACAATATACTTTGCCATTACATACAGTGGCAGATGGTACTTATATAGTATCTGTTCTAACGCGCGAAGTTCAGTTTAGAAAGAAACTCATACTTCAGCGATAGTTAAAAATCTCTATATTTTATTTTGGAGGGTGTGCCTTTTAGGTACGCCCTTCTTTTTTGTACATAACATTAGGTATAGTAGTAGAGTCCTGCAGAATATTGTGGATAGGGAAAGGGAAATAGGTTTCTTTGATTACCCCAGCTCAGGGATAACCCAAGCTAGTGTAATGGGGGAACTTACAGGGTCTTATCAATCCAGAAGAAGTATAAACAACGGAAAGCGTTTAGGCAGAATTTAGCCATAAAAAAAGGCCATCCTGACGGATGACCTATAATCTTTACAAGAGGGGGGATCAAACTTTGTGTTGATTAAGGATTTCTCTGGCCCTTTCCAGAATCAGGGTACTATCAAGACGAACTAAGCCTCCATCAGGCCCCGGTTCAATATGATATCCCATAGATTCTCCACGTTTGTAATGTTCACCTCCAAAATAATTCCTTACAGTATCCGTACTAAGTCCTAATTCAGTCGCGATTTGTTTCATTGATCCATCGGGTAGACTATCCTTAATCTGACGAAGCTGATTGAATGAAA
>JBCBKZ010000508.1:0-4570 GCA_038520955.1 Bacteroidota bacterium
GGAATCCTGAGGTAATAGCTCATGACATGACTTTCTCTATCCTGGAGAATCCTTCCCGTATAGCCTACCGAGCCCAGGTTAGCTACAAAGTCTATGGACAGATGGCTTTTCTGTAATGGAGTAGCCAACACACCTGTTACTTCCAGAGAACCTTTACCATCGATTTCCAGGATTTTTCCTATCGGATTCTGATCTCCGAAATATTTCCTGGCTAATTGGCGAGAGAGTACCACAGAATTTAGTTCAGACAGTGCATGCTCAGGATTTCCTAAGTGGAAAGGGAAATCCAGTATGTGGAAGAAGTTTTCATCAGCATATAGGAAGTTAGGTTCAAAGAATACGGAATTCTCATAGCTGACTAACTCATCTTCTTGTAGGACTCGTAGTACATCAGATTTTTCAAGGGTAAGGTCAAACTGTAATTGTTCCCTAAAGGGGGCAGCCAAGGTAGAAGTTTGGTAAGAGGAGGTGGGGCCTTCTACGGTCCTGATGATTCTGTAGATATTTTCTCTTTCCTTGAATTGACTATCCGTGGCCCACTCAGTACTTACATACATGTAAATGCATAGAATAGCGCCTATGGAAACAGCCAAACCTATTAGGTTGGTATAAGTAAAGGTTGTGGCACGCCAAAGGCTTCTGAGGGCGAACTTCAGCTTTAATAGAAACATGTAGGCTTGTGTTTATCTCCTTCTCAAGGCATCGGCATTACCCATAGCACTTTGAGATTGAGGGTGATAATCAGACGCTAGCCTGGTTAATTTACTAGCATAGGAGGACAGTTTAGGATGGTAATAAGATAGTGATTTTCTCTATAATTCTTCCCTCTTTTGATTAAAGGAAATAGTAGAGAAAAATGGCGCTTTAGAGAAGTCCTATGAGCCAGCTTCCTATCCCCAGAAAAAGGCATAAGGGACTGTAGATCATTGTATCGTTCCTTGCAAATATACTTTCAGAGGGCTTTTTGAAGAAACCTACCCATTTGAAATCCCCTAACGCCCTAAGGAGAAAGATGCTTCCGATAATCTTAGCTCCTAAAGAAGACCAGCTATCACTGAGCCATGAGATAATTGGAAGGTTACTGATAATGATTAGTGCTAGGACGATTAATCCTACAGCCACAACGAGGGTATAAAAGGCAGCTCTGGATTTATGATTTTCATTGAACATACCTTCCATCACTTCCGGGATAACAGCCTTCACAGCCCATTGTCCTCCCAAAGCCCAATAAAAGTGGAGGGCGGATATGGCTAGAAGAATGCTGCTTACTAAGTAAATCAGGTAGGTGCTTATCATGGGTTGAAAATTAGCGTTCATCCATAACTGATCTCTAAAATGGATCATTACATATACTTGAATCAATATACGTAATGATCCTTATTCTCCCCCCTTTCTGCTCACTTTACTTGGGTACAGAACAGCTACTTGACTGACAGCTTTCCTTAGGTGTTTCCACTGCTGTAGTAGCGCAGGAGGATTTCTCTACCGTAGTGGATGTCTCTGACTGAAGCGGATTTCCCGTATATGTGTACCCATACATGCCTATGGTGAGCATCAAGCCCATCCAGAAGAGTCTTTTACTCCATACTAAAGGAAGAAGACTGCCATTAGTAGAAGCGGGGTTTTCCTCACAACAATTCTCTACTGGCTGTTTGTACAGGGAATAGTAGGAGACAGTAAAAGCTACTGCACTAATGGCTATGAAGAGGGGGAGAAGTTCATCCAGCCAGGCAGTAAGTCCTGCGGTGGATATTCCCAGGAAGCCAGCCAATGGAGCAAGGTAGATGGCTCCACAGAATGCCAGACAAGCCCCTTTACCACATACTAGCGCCATGGAAAGGGTAGAACTCCCAAGTCCAAGAAAGGTAGACTTAAATGATGATTTCTGAGACATAGTTTTTTCTGCTATGACTGAGAAAATACAGGAAAGACGCAGAGGGGAATAGATTATTACTGGCCTTTCTCTACACAAGCCCGGTAAGCTTTCAATAAGTATTTTCTACTTCTCTGGACCCTGGATTTTAGGGTTGAGGGTGGGATATTGAGTTTCTTCGCCAACTCATGCTGAGGCATTTCATGAAAATATACGCCGATTAGGGCATCTCTATTCTCAGGAGATAACTGTTTTAACAGATGTTGGATACACTGTGTTAGGTCACAGCTTGAAGGCATTTCTATCGTTGAAAATTCTTCTGTAAAGTAGAGGTGATTAGTTTCCCGTTTTTCTTTTTCCTGCTTTCGATAGTAATCATTGAGAAGATTAAGGGCTATTCTAAACAAGTAGGCCTTAGGGTGATGGCAGATTTTTCCTGATCTCCTAAACTGCTCAAACCTCTCAAAAGCATCATGTAGTATATCTTCTGCTAGGGTCTGATCTGCGAGCTTTGAGCGTAGCAGACCTAATAGAGGATCTTTACAGCTGGCATAAAGTAGTTCTATATCACAATCTTCTGGTAATGAAATATCTCCATTCATCGATTTTGTGAAATCTGTATCGAAATATTGTCTATACTTATTTGTAAGAAGACGAAAGTGGAGAGGAAAAGACGCATTTTCACGATAGCGACATGAAAACCACCCTACTGAATTCTGCTTTGGCACTAAGCAGTGCTTTTATCTTTACCATCATACTTCATGAGTTGGCTCATTATGTTACGGCCCTGATTATGGGGTATGAGGCTATTATTTTCCACAATAGAGTAGTGTATGAAATGCTATCCTCTCCAGAGGATGAGTTAGGAATTGCAGCTGCAGGTCCCATCTTTTCTCTGGTTCAGGGTGTGATTGCTTATAATTCGGTGAAGCGCTTTTCTCCAAATGGTTTTTCTCTTTGGCTTTTATGGATGGGGATAGCCGGGATTTTGGCATTTATGGGTTATCTGATGATAGGGCCATTAATGCCGGATGGAGATACAGGAAAGATATATTCTATTCTGGGGATTTCCCCTACCATCCAAATAGGAGTGGCTATTATTGCAGTCATTTCACTAACCATCATCTTTATCTTTTCTGCCAGAATGTTTGAGCCCTTTGTAGGAGAAAACCTGGGGGGAGATAAGAAAAAGCAAGCTAAGTGGGGCCAGAATCTGATTATGTTCCCTTTATTCATTGGGCTGCTGCTGGTAACTATCCTCCAGTTTCCTGTAACCCACTTCATTAGTTTGATGGGGACCATCTTTCCCCCTTTTGCCATCATGGCCATTTTTGGCGCCTTTATGGTAAGGAAACTTTCATTTTCCTCCTTTCAGACTACTACTAACATCCACCTTCATATCTCAGTATTCCTTGTCGTCCTCACCGTTATGGGCATTGTCCTGAATAGGTGGATGACGACGGGTATTTCTTTTACAATCTAAGAGGTTCTGTAAGATAATTCACTCATGAGCAAGCTATTTTCATTTTGGGCTATTGGGATAATTCTATTCTCCTGTGGTAATCCAGGTTCTCCTCTTACAGACCTGAATGGGCATGTGTATTCGACTAAAGTATTTGGGGAGACAGAATGGATGCTGGAAAACTTGAGGGTAACAGTAGATTCTGCGAATCAACCTATCCAATTCTTCTATCCAGATAGTCTTGAGGATAACCAGCAGGATTATGGTCTATTGTACGATTTTGAAACGGCTTGTAAGGTCTGTCCTAAAGGCTGGAAACTCCCCTCTGTTGAAGATTGGGAGGCACTGTTAGATGAAGTAGGGGAGCAGTCGGCTATCAAAATGAAAGACTCAGTTTATTGGGAAGGAGAAATAAATGCCAATGGTTCCCATTTTTCTCTTAGACCTGCCGGTTATGGAAATAGCGGTGAGTTTGATAATGTATTTGGGCAAAAGAGTATTCTCTGGACTTCTGATCATGATGGAGAGGATTATTGGACCTATGTAATAGAAGTAGGAACTGATACTGTCAGAAAGGCTCCTCAGCATCCCATTTACGGTTTTTCTGTAAGATGTATCAGAAAATAGAACCTAAGCCTTCTGAGAAATCCTTAATGATAGAAGAATACATACTACTGCTAAACAGAGTCCAATGATCCCTCCAATAAATTGAGGCATTTGTTGGAAGGTATAGCCTGCATAGATCACACATGCTAAATACAGACTCATAATGATCATGGGTATCAAGGGTGATGCCTTCTGTTGGAGAATACGTCTAAAGGTCTCAGCATTAAGTAACCCAATAATGACAAATGCTACCCCCATCATAAAGCTCATGATTCCCCATGTCAGATAAAGAGACTCTTCTTTGTCAAACAGAATAAATGTTTCACCTAGCTTTTCCTGAACCAGGGTAGAGGTTAAGGCTTGAAAATGCGTAAGCGTGTGTAAACCTCCAATGAGAATTGGGAATATAACACCTACCAAAAGGAATAATGTATTACTGATTTTACGCATGGGTAGGGATGATAGCTAACATACCTTAGAAACAGATAAAGAAAATCTTACTTACAATAATACTCCAAGCCTCTTCAGTATTATCAAACTGTAATCCCTTTCCTTTCCTTCATCCCACATACCCCATTTTACAAGGTTAGATATTTGTTACATGTTCCAGGATGGAGAAAAGTCCCTTG
>JBCBKZ010000509.1:0-4564 GCA_038520955.1 Bacteroidota bacterium
AGGGCTTGATATAGATCTTGTTGCCATTCTTTAGGGATAGGGTGAAGGGCTTAGTAATGCCATGCTTTCTAGGGTTCCATAGATCCCTAATTGCCCAATAGTTTCTACTCATGGGATTATTGGCGGTGTATTGACCGGATTTATCTTTGATAAATGCTGCCCGTTTAATGTAAGACTCCCACTTTTTCCTGGATGTGTTCTGTGTGGCATCCGATTTCCCGTAGGCTATGGAGTTTCCCCCTGTGGTAAGTCTATTAGCCTCTGGATATACCTCCTTCTTTTTTCCTTTCCTGGAAGAACGGAAGGGCTTATTTCTCCAGATCCCATTCCTTTTATGAGGTTTGGGCAGTTGAAAGTCTATGGTGATTTGTCTTTTCATCAAAATGGCACTTCGGATAATTCCATAGGTTTGTAGGCAGTGGATCTGGAAGGCCGGGGAATAGCTCCCGAAAAATCCAAGTCCTCCCTGGAGATGGGCCTTTCTGAGAATCCAAACTTTTTATTGATGCTCTTATCCATAGTGTCCCTGGGCTTCAACCTATCAATGTAGTACTGCTCCAGCATGAACATAATATTGGGGTTGGGATGCAGCACAACCATAATTTCATAGGCGTACTTATTGGCGTAGGTTGTCCGGTACTGCTTGGGATCTTCCCACGATTGAAAATGCCTGTAGAGGGTCTTATACAGATCCTTACCGGAAAAGCCTACATACAATATCTTTTTCGTCTGCTTGGATCGAATGATATACACCCCACAACAGGCCTTTGTGATATAATTGAGCGTGGTTCTATCCCTTCCATTTTTCTTGAAGTATGGAGGAAAGAAGCGACTATAACGGACAGTTATCCTTGATCCGTTAGGGGCTTTCAATCTGGCTTTCTTGAAGGTTGGCATAATTACTTTCTCAGTAGAATTACGGTTACTGCAGCCAGGATAAGTAGGGTAATAATGAGGGGGGCGGTCTGCTCCAGGGGATTGGTTCTCCTGGAGAAAGATTCCTCCAGGAATAGGCGCTGAGACTCGGAATAGGCATCCTGGGCAAATTCCCTTTGCTTATCGGCAGCTATGAGGCCAATTCCTGAATTAAGTAAGCCAAGAGCTCCACCTATGAGTGATTCCATTATCTTCTGATTAATATGATGGCAATTCCTACGATCATCACAATAACTGCTATTTCAAGAATGATCTTTGTTTGATCAATCCTTTCTTCCTGCTCCATGATTCCCTGGAGTTTCCCTGAACTATCTAAACCTATCGCATTTCCTGGGAATGGATCATATCCGAACGTATCAATAAAGGTTTGCTCTCCGTAGACCGTCCTAATAAAGTCCTCCCTAGAGGATGCAAAGTTTCCAGCATTGGCAGCCGATTTACAGGAGGCCTCTAAGATGGGATCTCCAGAAAACCAGCTTTCACAATTACAGATACCCTCATTTCTAGCTCGCTTCTTCCGGCAGTCTTTTTTACCTATACATAGGATATTTCGCTTACATTTTGTGCTCATGGCTCATTTATAATCCTGACTTTTGCTCAACTTTCCGTAATCTCCTTCTGATATCATTAATCTGAACATCAGCCATTTCTTTGGAAAATCTTGTTCTTTCAATTCCCTCCGTCCTGCTGTCCAGATCTGTGAGGTCTTTTTGTATGTTGGTAATTTGCAGGGCAACCAGATCGAACACGGCCTTATTCTCCTTTATGTCTACCACTGCCTGGGCAACCGTATCTACTGTTCTATTGAGTTTGGCAAATATGTATCCACCAGCAGCTAGTAAAACTGTAGTAGAAAGAGAGATGTACCAGAACATTATTTTTTGCTGAAACTCTGTCATAATTCATTCATTAAGCATATGTGCCGTACCAGGTAGCAGGACTTTTTTTATCTGGATCATCATCCACATGGATATGAGCAGCATAAATGCCTATTCGCTCAAATCCAGCCTCTTTAGCAGCCTCAATGATGACTTCCTGGCTAACACCATCCAGGGCTATATCTACGGCTCTACAAACCAGGTGCGCACTATTCACGGCCCCTCCTACTTTGGCGTTATGGGCTGGAGTCCTGGCACCGGAAGTAATCCGGGGTTTATACCCAAGTATTTCTACCATTCTATCCAGCTTCCGCAGGGTGGATCTGTGCATGCATTTACCGAGATCGTCTGCCCCTTCATGCGAAAAATCCCTCACAGCGTAGTATCTGGAGGGAAACTTCAAGTAACGTACTAGGGCAAACAGCAATAGACCTAGCAAAAGGGGAATTATGATATAGCGTTTCCTCACACCTTTAGAATCACTTTGTATGATAGCATTAGTCCAATTCCGACTAGAAGAAGGCCAACAACCAGGTTAATGATCGTTTGATCTTCTATCCTGGCAACAACGGGTACTTCCGGGAGATCTAAGTTTTCCATAGTCTTTTATTGACATTCATAATTAGGGAGATCATGTAGCCTGATACTTTTTACCCCTGGCTCATTGTAAAGTCCCTCGAACATTTCTTGCAGGGCGGTTTCTGTCAACTCTCCAAAATCTCCATCTACTGTTAACCAATCCTTTCTCTCTAGCTTGGTATTAATGTATCGCTGGAGTTCTTCCACTTCTGTAGAATCCCACACTCCATATTGGAGAATTCGCCCACAGTTAAACAGACTACCAGGATTTACCGGGTGATCTGTCTTGCCCAAGCTGGCAAGGAAAGATTCACTAGGTCCGTTTGCATAAGTCCTCTTATTTCTGAGAATGAGAACTAGCAATACAATCAGGGCTACAAGGCCAAATGAGGCCCATATAAGCCACTTTTTATTATTCATCATGTCAATACCTCCTTTGTCAGTAAAAGGCCTGAATTCAAGCCTACATTAACTCCTGGAATCTTGCCTGGAGTCATTGAGTTTGAGAGTTGCGCCTTTAGTTCTTTGTTGCCTATCAATTCTCTGGCTTCCAGTTCTTGATATTCAACGTCTATAACTTCCGTGATCGGTTCAGGCTCCAGGGCTGGAGGATCAGGAAGAATAATTTCTGTGACTTCTATGGGACCATCCAGGATAGGGAAATCATCAAAATACCCCCCTGCTCCTACCTGGTCCGAGAGTAGATCCGATTCAGGGTTTTTCGCCTGGGAAACTGCTCTGGAGAAAAGGTAGCCTTCCACTTCCTGCCAGATGATCAGAATCACTAGGACGATAATCCCTGCATATAGTATTTCCTTGTTCATATGATCATGGTAATTTCTGCGACTTCTGCCAGGTCGTCAGGGTCAAAGAATTCTATCAGGTCACGGGTTAGGTTTTTCCCGAACATATTTTGATACACATCTGCTAACACCTGGAAGCTCTGCGCATCGTATTGCAGAATGACATCCTTTACAGGTCCGAAGGTGTAATAGATAGCCCACCATTCATATGGTAACTTATCGTGGATCTTCCGGGCGTCACCGACTAGCTTATCCGTGTTTAAGCCGAGATCGTCTGCCCGGTCTGCATTCCTGTTTATGGCCTTCTGCTCCCTTTGCTTCTTACTCGAAACTCGAACAAGAATGATTAGCAGAATAGCAACCACTACAGCAATGATGATATATAGTTTAGCCTTTTTCATCCCTGGCAACTACATTTCTTTTTGGGTGTGATTACCTGGTTGTATATCCACATGGCAACAATCAGGGAAATGACACTTACTATAATGCTTCTAATCATAATCCTATGGTTGACTTTTTGCCTGTTTTGGCAATGAGTTCTTCATTCAACTGAATATCTATGTTGGTATACAGTGGATGCAATGCATCATTGTCTAGGGGATCTCCTACCGTTGCATGTACTGAGGTCGCCACGGCTCCAAAGTCTGGATTCCCTCCGAGGAATGAATCAGAGAAATTATCTCTATAGTTGTACTTGTTCGTCGGTGAGGGTGTGGGTACTGCAGAGCCATAATCTCCTAGATCATCAAAGAAATTCGCTAACCAGGTAGGACGAGATTTTGGATTAGGCCCACAGTGTTCCTTGAAATACGCCTGTAGCTTGGAAATCGGTAGAGGATTAAATCCTGGATGCTTAGAGGCTGATAGTAGGGAACTAGAACTTATAAGAGATCCCCCACCACTGGAGGTAATCTCCGTGTATTGTGTGCTGTTTATATCCAGGGTAACATAAGTTCCATCTACCAACTGGATCTGGTTCTCATTGATAAAGTAGCTCAATACTCCGGCAGATCCTTCGGCCTCTATATTGATCAAGCTACCCGGTGTAGCTGGTGTTTGGTTTCCAAAAAGAACCAGGTTTTTAGTAAAGTTTGTGAAAGTCGCAAATGAATTCGGGCTACCTGGTGTAATGTCTTTAGGAGAAAAGATGGAAACTGCTCTAAGCTGAGGGTTAAACATGATGTTATTGTAAATAAAAGCATGTTTCACCCTTGTATTAGGCGTTCTCTCTCTACATCCTATGGTCAAATTCCTGCGCCAAACCAGGACTGCATCATCATCATCTAATGAAAATGTGATACCAGCGAAAGACTTACTTGTTCCGGCTCCTGCATCATTCCAATCCACATGCGCACCAGGTATAAGAAT
>JBCBKZ010000050.1:0-14501 GCA_038520955.1 Bacteroidota bacterium
CCCTTGAAAACATAAAAGATTTTAAGAGAAAGGTTTCTTCTTGAAAGTTAAGTCCTGCTTTTCAGGCTGACTTCTGATTGCAGCCAACTCGATTCTATTGTATATTCTCAATCCAGGAACCACAAACGTTCAATCCATGTCTACTATTCGCATATCGTTTATGGCCATCTTTATTTTGATGACGGCCTGTAATCCAGTACCGGAAGCACTCCCTGAGCAGGAGAAAGTTATACCGGAACCCCAGTATACCCTCACCAAAGATCAAACGCACAGTAAGTTTAGTAGTACGATAGCGCCTTTACTTACCGTCCCGTCCGGAGCAATCATAGAAGCATTTACGGAAGAGTCCAGTGATGGTCAGTTATTGCCGGAAGCTACCATAGAAGATCTGCTAAATATCAGTTTTGATCCTATTCACCCGCTGACAGGTCCTGTATTTGTGGAAGGTGCAGAACCGGGAGATGTATTAGCAGTTACCCTTCATAAAATAGATCTGATGGACTATGGATGGAATGCTATTCTGCCTGGATTTGGCTTTTTGGCCTCGGATTTTGAAGAAGCATACATCAAAACCTACGAGTTTGATTCTACCACCACCCATATACAATTCGACGAGAATATACATGTACCCTTAAGACCCTTTCCTGGCGTAATGGGGGTAGCTCCTACCTCGGAAGAAATGCTAAGTACCATTCCTCCTCGTGCGAATGGCGGCAATATGGATGATCCTAATATGGTAGAAGGGACTACAGTTTACTTTCCGGTTTTTGTAGAAGGAGCCTTATTCTCTATAGGGGACGCTCACGCTGCTCAAGGCCTGGGAGAAGTTTGCGGAACTGGCTTAGAAGCTCGAACCAGGATCATCTATGAAGTAGAAGTTCTTAAGAATAAATCTATCAAGGAACCTCAGTATGAAACAGATGATTACTATGCGGTTACTGCATTCGGGGAGACCCTGGATGAAGCAGCTAAAAAAGCAGTCAGATATATGATAGACTACCTCGAAGCAGAAAGAGGACTTAGTAGAATGGAAGCCTACGCACTCTGTTCGTTAGCTGGAGATTTGAAGATAGCAGAAGTAGTAGATGTGCCTCATATGCTGGTAACCATGCATATGTCTAAAGAAACACTTGGAATATAATTGAAACTCATAACCCCAAATCGATACAATATGAAAACTCAAATGTTCACCTTAATCATAGGGCTATGCCTGAGCATACAGGCATGTGCGCAACCTGTGCCTGACAAGGAAAAGCAGATCAGTACTGCTGTCATGGCTGCCCCTGAAGATATGCGTGAGGGAGCAACTGTACTTGGCTATGATGCCAAAGGGGAACTGATAACCCTTAGAGAAGGAACTAATTCCCAAATATGCGTTGCAGATGATCCTAATAGAGAGGGCTTTCAGGCAGTTTGCTATCATAAAGATCTGACTCCATTCATGGAGAGAGGAAGGGCACTACGTGCAGAAGGAAAAAATCCAAAGGAAATTTTTGACACCCGTGAAGTAGAAGCTAAGGAAGGTTCCCTCCAAATGCCGGAGCAGCCTAGTACGCTTCATCTGCTTGAAGGAAAAGAAGTAAGCTGGAACGCTGAAGAGGGAACGCTAGATGGAGCACGCTACAGATATGTGGTATACATTCCCTTTGCTACGGCTGAAAGTACTGGATTACCCACCAGCCCCATAGTTCCAGGAGCACCGTGGATTATGGATCCCGGTACACATAGGGCACATATTATGATTACTCCTCCTGCGGTACCAGAGGCGGAATAATCAGACTAGATATATAAAAGTCAGAGGCGGCCATTGGCCGCCTCTTTTGTTTGCATGTCGAGTTTAAGGGATAGTAGGCATGTACTTAATCTACATACAGCTCAAATTCTACCCTCCTGTTTTGTGCCCTACCACTAGAAGTATTGTTGGAAGCTACAGGGTTAATTTCTCCAAATCCATCAGCTACCATGCGGCTTGCAGCTACTGTTTTTCCGATCAGGTAATTCTTACAAGACCTGGCTCTACGCTTGGAAAGCTCAAGGTTTTTTTGATCGTCTCCTGAAGAGTCAGTGTAACCAGATATTCTCAGCTTGTATTGAGGGTAGTCCTTCATAATCTGAGCTACCTCGTTTAACACATTGTAGGATCTGCTTAGCAGCTTATCACTTCCTGAGGCAAAACGTACAGATCGAGTGGCTAAATCCAGCTTCTGCTGTACTTCTTCTTCAATCTCAGGACACCCCTTGAGGGCTTCTACGCCTGCTTCTTCCGGACATCTATCATCCAGGTCTCTGATTCCGTCTCCGTCCGTATCCACACAACCGTTGAATTCCGCTAGTCCTGCTATTTCAGGACAGTCATCATCAGGATCTGCTACACCGTCTCCATCTGTATCTGGGCATCCTTTCAAGCTCATAAGCCCTGCAGTGTTAGGGCAAGCATCATCAATATCTTTCACTCCATCTCCGTCTGTATCAGGACATCCCAACATTTCTTTTGAACCAGCTACATTTGGGCAGGTATCATCACTGTCTTTTATGCCATCCCCATCGGTATCCGGGCAGCCAAAGAATGCTTCTAAACCCGCTACTTCAGGACAGAGATCTTCCTTGTCTATGACTCCATCTCCATCAGCATCAGGACAACCATTCACGGAACCCGGTGTGTCTGGACAAGCATCCATATTGTCAGCCACCTGATCATTGTCCCTGTCTGGACAACCTTGAGTAGTAGCTGAACCTGCGATATATGGGCAAGCATCTTCTAAGTCGATGATCCCATCTTTATCTGAATCCTTCGCTTTTCCAGCCCCCAGGCGAGCGATAAATCCACCATTCAAGCTCATATAGTCTGTCGCATCAGTAATGCTGGGCTTGTATGTGGCATTTAGGTCTAAAGAGATAGTCTGATCAATTCTGATTCTCAGTCCCGCTCCCACAGGTACATGGTAGTTCATGTCTATGTCTCCGAAGTCCAGGAAATTTCCCCCTATACCGGCTTGCAAGTATGGGGCAAACCAATAGTCTTCTTTGATCATATACCCATTGTCCAGTCTATACTGAAGAAGGAGATCTACATCAGATAGGTCGTCCTGATCACGTAAGGAAAGGTTTTTGAAGGCGATCCCGGAATTGAGGGCCATGTTAAAAGAGGAGTTAAGGGATCTGGCCACCTGTAACTGGATGGCCATGCCAATATCTCCTTTTTTAAAATCCCCAAAAGGAACGTCAGTAGCATCTCTTAGAGAAACACCTCCAATTCCTATGGCCCAGGGTTGGGAAGTAGTTTGTGCCTGAAGTCCCATGCACATGCTCAGGAAAAGCACAAAAGTCAGATTGAAGTATTTCATAATTTGAAATAAAAGGTGGTATTCGGATAATATGGTTTTTGGTAATGTATGCATTATCTGATAAGCAGAAAATGTCACATACCATTACTGTACGTCCATTTTGATAGGAGATTAGGAGAGAAGTCACAAAAACAAAAAAACCTGCGAGTAAAGTTCGCAGGTTTTTAGGCATCTCAAAGATGATAAAAATTAATAGGCGTCTATTCGCCAAATCTCTTTAATCGGGGCTCCCTTACTGCTAAAGCCAGAGTGTGTCCAGGCCTCTCCTTCCACTGATCCGTCAAATCCCAAGCTCATGCCTACACGGCTACTATCCCTGGAGAAGAATTCTATGTTTTCGGTGTATTTACCGTTTTCAAAGGTGTAGGTTCCACCACCGGTCCCTCTAAATTGTTTGGTTTCCGGATTAATGGCGGCCCACTGGAAGCGGGTACCTGATAAAATCTTCAGGGTTTTGCGTGGACCGGGACGCATGGGGCTCATTTTTCCTTCACGCATTCTCTCGCTTATACGCCAGTTTCCACTTAGGGGAGTATCACCGTAGTCTAATCTTTTTAGAAGAAGACTCACTTTTCCCCCCTTTTTATCCTCACCCTCCATTAACATGGTTTCATCTTCCCCGGCTGTGAGGGACAGGGTATAGGTTTTTCCTACTTCAGAAGTATCACTGGTATGATATTCTATGGTAATCGTAAAAGCGTTATCATTCACTTTATAGTATCCACCTGAAGCTTCTATAAACTGTTTATTCTCCAGGTCATAAATGGAATACATACCGTATCCAGAAGCAAAAATATAGCTGATATCTACCGAGACAGCTTCTCCATTTACTTCTATGGTTTTCCAGGCACCGGTGAGTGCATCAGAAAGAGTAGGTTGTTTGGGGAGAAAGGCGACTGCCCATATACAGGCGACTAATAAGACCAGGTTGATTTTCTTCATAAGGTGGATGTTAGGTTATACTATTTGAGCTTTTTTATGAAGGGCATTATGTAGAAAATGATGGAGGGTGAACGTCTGTTCTGCTCCTATCTTTTGTCCCATCTGAGCAACTAGATATAAAATTAAGGCTATTCCTGCCAGGCCAGGTATAGCCCATAAAATAGGGGCTTCCATTCCCAGGCTTAATCGTGAGCTTCCTATTAGCGCTGCGAATAGAGCCAGAATGCCCACAGCAGCATAGCCAAATAAGAACAGGCTCCACACATTAGGGGCGGGACCATATAAGCCCCTGATAAGTGTACCCCATGCCTGCTCTTCCAAACTAAGTGATAATCTGGGAGACCAATAGTGCTGCTGGTCCTGATGAATGCGCAGGAAGATATGTCCGGGGATGAGTGAGCCTACAATCGGATCCTCTCCCTCATCTAGCTTTTCCTGAATGAAGGCCTGGATTTCTTCAGGAGTATGGGGAGATTTCATCTGGAATCTGGGCCTTAACCTGAAACTGCTCATAGCTATTGCCTGTTGGTGTTACTTAAATATACCCATTCTCCCATCAGCATTCAATACAGCCTACTTCCCTGAGAACTGATCACTCAGATCCAGAATTTCAATGTTTCTGAACTGGACGGGATGACTTTCACTTTGAAGAGAGAGATATCCGCTTCCCAGTAGTTCTCCATCTGGTTTCATCTCCGGGTCAAACCCATTCACCACGCCTCCGCCAATTTGGGGTAGGGTATAGGTGAGAACTGTATCTCCTTCCACTATATGTCTGATAAGAGAGTCTCCATATACCTCCACATATACATTGACCCACTGGTCTCCCCTGTATGTTTGGGAGGCTGAAGGTAAACAGTGATCTGTCAGAAGCGTATCTGCCATATGCACATGTGTACCAGGCGTACATAGGTTAGCAGTCGGTCTGTCTCCTTCTTCCGCTCCTCCTAGTAGCTGTACTTCTATACTGATAGGGAAGTCCTGGTCTTTCAGCATACTTTCTGGGGATTGACAGTGGACCATGATACCGCTGTTCCTGTATGCCCAACCTTCCCCTTCTTCCGCCTGCTCTCCAAAAAATCTGTATTGCATACGGAAATGATAGTGAGAATAAGGCTGCTCGTAGAAGATGTGCCCATAGCGGGTATTAAAAGGACCGTAGCCATCATAGCCTACCGTCATCGCACCGTCTTGAACACTAAAGGTGTTCTCAAAATTATCATTCAGTTCGTAGTTTCTAATCTTGGGGATCCAGCCGCTTAGGTCTTCTCCATTAAAGAGAGATACCCACTCTGGACTTGACTGGGCTTCCTCAGCTTGCTGATTTTGTTGTGGTTGACAAGCTATCATCAGAATGAGGGCTAGTGGTAGTAGTAAGTAGCGTGTGTTCATCTTATAGGGTCAATTTAGGTGTTTTTGCCTGGGTAGAAGCTATCCATTCTGCTAACAAACTTTCCAACTCCTCTACAATGTTGGGATGTTGGCTTGCTAGTTCAACTTTCTCAGAAAGGTCATTCTCCAGGTCATACAATTCAACAGTTTCTTCTTCGTAGAATTTAATCATTTTCCACTTACCCTTCCTGACTATGCTATAAGGACCTACCTGTTTGTACCTATAATGAGGGAAATGCCAGAATAAAGTTTCCCTATTTAGGCTTTCTTGCTCAGGTTGTTTCAAGTAGGTAGCAAGAGAAACACCATCAATTTCCTGCAGCGGTTGAGATTGGGTTACTTCAGCTAAAGTCGGGAATACATCTATGCCCATCACAGGCTCATCAGAGGACAAATTAGTAGGAACCACTGCCGGCCATGAAACGATAAAGGGAACGCGCACTCCTCCTTCATAGGGAAATCCTTTGCCTGATCGGAGTGGAGTATTGTTGGTCGGATTTCCATTTCTGTCCAATCCGCCATTATCAGAGGTGAAAATGATGAGGGTATTCTCACGTAAGCCGTTTTCTTCTAATGCTTGTAGGATACTTCCCATGGCATCATCCACAGAATGAACCATAGCGGCATACTCTGCTGTTCCCAGGCTATCTGCTGTTTCTTTATAGAGGGCCGTCAATGAATCCTTAGCCTGTATAGGTGTGTGCACAGCATAGTGAGCCAGACTCAAAAAGAAGGGCTTCTCTTTATTTCTTTCGATAAAGCTTACGGCTTCAAAGGCTTCTCTGTCTGTCAGATATTCTCCGCTATCTCTGGGTGCAAGGGTCGGAATCCCTGCCTGTATCATGGGATGCGGGTGATCCGGTCTTTTGTAGGGATCAAAGTAGTGAGGAGGCTGCCCATAATCACAGCCCCCATGGTTTTCATCATAGCCTTGCTGATCAGGATACCAATCATCCGTACCCAAATGCCACTTCCCAATGAAGCCTGTATGGTAGCCTTGCCCTTTCAGAAGTTCTGCCAGACTTTGTTCCTCTTTCTCCATCCAGAGGGCATTCTCTGGCGTATATAAGCGGCCAAATTCTGGTGGATCTACATATCCATTGGGGTTCTGTTTATTCTCAGGAATATCTCCTCCCTGAAAGCGTGACCTGATCCAGTCAGTGATTCCATGTCTCACAGGATACCGACCTGTCTGTATAGCTGCTCTGGAAGGAGAACAAACAGCACAGGCAGCATACGCATTGGTAAAGCGTATTCCTTCAACTGCCAGCTTATCTATGTTAGGCGTGCGATAGAAGCTACTTCCCTGGCAGCTTAAATCACTCCACCCAAGATCATCTACCAGGACTAGAATGATGTTAGGGGGAGGAGGGGGAGTCTTCTCGGTACAACCGATAAAAATGAATGATAAGCCCAGGAGGAAACAGAAGTAGCGCATAAGAGGGTATTTGAGAAAAAGAGCCTCTTTTTATTCAACACTACGGTGTGGAATTCTATGAAAAGGATGCTCTATTAGATAAGGTTAACAACCTAAAGGATGAATTCTGAGTACAATAGATTTCTAGACACACCTAACTATCAGCTATGCAAAGGCTTGCTTTCCGCATTTTCACACTCTCTTTAGGAGTAATCGCACTTTTTCTGGCGCCTTCCTGTAAAACCTTAACCTTTACCGAACCTGTCCCTCAGGCTGCTAATGAAGTAAGTTATCTACCTGACTTCTTTGATGGTACTTATATACGTGAAAAGGGAGATGGAGCAGAGCTATTTGAAATCCATAGGCTCGACGACCAAAGCTGCCAGATTTCACTTTCCTTAGGCCTTACAAAGGATTCCCTGGATGTGTTTATCAGTGAAGCTGATGGAGAGGGAGTATCCATTAAGATTGAGGGAAAGCTTCATATCATCTATAACAATGAAACTGAGGAGACTACCGAAATCAGAGAAATTAATGGATATTACTTTATCCCTGCTGAAGTGAATTATGAGATAAATCTGGCTGAGCGATACTTTCAGACTGATGAGCTAGGCTCAGTTGAGAAATTTGAGGTAAAGGTCAGAGAGGTTAATGATATCTTTTTTCTAAATAAATTTGTTGAGGATGTTTGGTTCCTGATAGCCATTGAAAAAACACCTAAAGGCATCATCATCCACAGATCCGAACTAGAGAATTCTTCCTTACTTCAAGAAGGAGGGAAATACGCCAACCTTAATGGCCTCATGCAGGATGGAGGAAGTAAAGACTGGATAGCAAGTCCTACAGATGATCAACTCTTTCAGATTTTGCGAGACCAAGACTTGTTTGAGAAAGAGGACTGGGAGAAGCTTTCAGAACCTAAAAATATTGATGTGAGGTTGTTATCCCTTTGTATTTTCATGGCTGTTGGCTTCATCATGCTCGCCTGGGATATGAGGAAGAAGAAGTCATAAGTATGTCTACGGTCCTTCCATACCTGTTAGCAGCTCTCTTAATTTGGGGGCTGGGCTATCTTCATTCAGGTAGATTTGTCCAGCCCAGATGGAAGATTCCTGGTAAGTTTTTCTTCTATATGGGTGTATCGGGTATTCTCGCATATTATCTGGGGGCTTACAGCCTCTTGTTTATCCTTATACACCCCTTAATAGGATTATTCTTTCACATTCGCGCCTGCAAAAAACATGGTATCAACTGGGTGAATTGCCAGCCTCGGGAGAAATATCTAGCTCTTCAGGAAAAGTGGGCTAGGGGCGATTTTTCCTCAACAAAATAAAACTGTTTCCGCATCCCAAAGTATTTTTTACTGTGGTTGGGAGTGGTTTATCATTTCATTAACTTACTTGGATAGGAAGAGAGCAGAAACTACTAACCAAACAAGTAAAGTAACCCCATGAAAAACCTTATTTTTTTATTTCTACTCTTAGGAATTATGATTGCTCCAACCGAAGCACAGGATAATGTACCCTATCAAAAACCCTCACAAGAAATTCTGGATTTAGTGGACGTGCCCCGGGCACCTGGCGTATTGATAGACCATTCACAGTCCTACATGGTTTTGCTATATAGAAACGCTTATAAGAGCATAGCAGAACTATCAGAAAAAGAAATGCGGCTCGGTGGATTGAGAATAAATCCGAAAACCCATATAGGAAGTAGAGTAACCTACTACAATCAGGTAGCTATTAGAAACCTGAAAGAAGGAGAAAAAACTGAAACCATGATTTCAGGCCTTCCAGAAAATCCTCAACTGGCGAATCTAATATGGTCTCCAGAGCAAGACAAAATAGCCTGTACAAACACTACTACAGACGGAGTAGAACTCTGGGTGGTAGATTTGAAGCAGAAGAGTGCGACTAAACTGACTGATGCCGTGCTAAATGCAGTAGTGGGTAGTACCATCAGATGGATAGACCAGGAAAACCTACTGGTAAAATTTCTGCCTTCTGATAGAAAAGAACTGATAGACGGAGCTAGTACAGTTCCCATAGGTCCTACGATCTCGGAGAATGAAGGGAAGAAGGCTCAGAATAGAACCTATCAGGATCTGCTCGCCAATAAGAATGATGAGCACAACTTTGAGCAACTCATTCGTTCTGAGCTTCATAAAGTAAGCCTGGATGGGAAAAGTGAGTTGTGGATGGAAGCGGATATGTATAGAACAGTAAGCTTTTCTCCAGATAGAGAATATGTTATGGTCAGCAAGGTGAAGAAGCCATTCTCCTATCTGGTTCCTTATACCAGATTTCCTTCTTCCATAGAAGTATTCACCAAGGATGCTGAGATGGTCAGTACGCTGGTAGAAGTTCCATTGATAGAGGATCTGCCTAAAGGATTTATGGCAGTGAGACAAGGAAAGAGAAGCTTTGAGTGGAGAGATGACAGACCATCTACCTTGATTTATGTAGAAGCGCTGGATAAGGGAGACCCAGCAGAGGAGGTAGCATACAGAGATGAAGTCTTTGAACTGGCTCAACCATTTACCGGAGAAGGAAAGAGCATTCTGAAAACCCAAAACCGCTTTAGACAGATTAGGTGGGGAACAGATGATATGGCCATAGCCTATGACCTATGGTGGAATACCCGTAACCTGAAGACCTATAAGTTTAATCCTTCTGACGCATCCAGCCCTGCTGAAGTTATTGGGGATAGAAACTATCAGGACAGATATAGTGATCCAGGAAGCTTTGTTACCTCCAGAAATAGATGGGGCCGATATACCCTGGCCATAGATAAAAATGAAGTCTATCTAATGGGTGCTGGTTTCACAGAAGAAGGGCAATTTCCTTTTGTAGATAAGCTTAACATCAAAACCCTGGAGAAAGAAAGACTTTACCAGTCAGACTATACGGATAAGCTGGAAAGTCTCAGCAGATTCAATCCTAAAACTAAGCAGTTGCTGGTGAGAATTGAAGCTTCTTCAGAATACCCCAATTACTATTTCAGAGACCTGAAGTCAGGGAAACTTACACAGTTAACTGATTTTGAAAACTCCTTCGAATCTATCCAGAATGTGCACAAGGAAGTAATTTCCTATAAGCGTGAAGATGGATTGGAATTATCTGGGACATTATACCTTCCGGTAGGATATAACAAGGAGAAAAAGGAAAAAGTGCCTATGATCTTATGGGCTTACCCAAGAGAATATAAAGACAAGCAGAGTGCGGCACAAAACACGCAGAATCCCAATGAATTTACCTATCCTTACTATGGTTCGCCTGTTTTCTGGGTGGCTAAAGGCTATGCGGTATTGGATGATGCGGCTTTCCCTATAGTAGGTGAAGGAGATGATCAGCCTAATGATAGTTTCCGTCAGCAATTAGTAGCTAACGCTAAAGCTGCTATAGATGCCGTAGATGAAATGGGCTATATAGACAGAAACAGAGTAGGAGTAGGAGGCCACAGTTACGGCGCCTTTATGGTAGCCAATCTGCTCTCTCATTCAGATCTTTTTGCGGCAGGTATAGCCAGGTCAGGGGCTTACAACCGTACACTGACACCTTTTGGTTTCCAGGCAGAGGAAAGGAATTATTGGGAGGCACCTGAGGTGTATTACACCATGTCTCCTTTTATGCATGCTGACAAGATGAAGACACCTCTTCTCTTGATTCATGGAGAAGCGGATAATAACTCTGGTACCTATCCCCTTCAGTCTAAGCGCTACTTCAACGCGCTGAAAGGGCTGGGAGCAACAGTAAGACTCGTGATGCTACCAAATGAGAGTCACGGCTACCGCGCCAAAGAGAGCATTCTCCACCTTCTCTGGGAGCAGGATAGCTGGCTGGAGAAGTATGTGAAGAACCGGGAAATGGCTAATGCTGAAGAAGCAAAGGCAGGTTCTCGCTAATAAATAGTTTTGGACATAACCTCTTGGCGCCTTTGTGTGAGAATACATCATGCAAAGGCGCCATTCTGCTAAGAAATACATCCATATGAAGCCCGAAGAAACAACAGAGATGCTAAAGCTGGTACATGCCTGTCCGGTTTTTTCCTCTCTGGAAGAATACGAACTCAAGAATCTACTTCCTGTATTGGGGAAGAAAGTTATCCCAAAGAATGAGTTAGTCTTCTCTGTTGACCAGGAAGCCAAATACTTATTTCTCATAGAAGATGGCTCCTGTATGCTGAGCCTGAGAGGGAAGAAATATAAAACCATGGTTCCGGGTGACATCTTCGGGGAGATAGGAATCATCAATGAGCAAGTACGTACGGGTAGTATGCGGGCGCTTGAACCTACCACGCTCATCACCATCCATGGAGAGAAGCTCTTCAACCCGGAAATAGTCCCCGCCAAAGTCGCTTTGAAAATAGCCCTTGCTTTGGCTAGAAGAGTGACCTTCTATCTCAGGTCCAGAGAACAAATTTCTACCCAGGAACTCATTCAGAACGGAGAAACAGACTTTGTAGAGTTTAAGTCTAATCTCCGCTGGAACCCTGAAACCCAGCGGAAGGATAGATTGATAGAGCATGCCATTCTCAAGACCATGGCGGCCTTCTTAAATGCAAAAGGGGGTACCCTCCTCATAGGGGTTACGGATGAAAAGGAGATCATCGGTATAGGGGAAGACCGATTTGAAAATGTAGATAAGATGCTCCTCCACCTGACCATTCTCATCAAGGACAGAATTTCTACCATCCACATGGAGTTCATCAAGTTTGAAGTGGAGCAGCTTCAAGGGAAATATGTCTTGAGAATAGACTGTGAGCCTGCCACCGTACCAGCCTACTTGAAAGACCATAATGAGGAGCATTTCTACGTCCGGACTGGCCCTTCTACCTCCCGCATGAAAACCAGTAAGATCTATGATTATGTGAGAATGCGGTTTAGCTAAGCAATTCTACATCTAGGTAGAGACACAATGCATTGTGTCTCTACGATAACTGGCAGACCTTAAGCCTTGTAAATCTCCTATACTGAGACTTAATTTCCTTATGAAATAGGAATGACATTACAACTTTACGATCCTTATTCCCATACCATTCACCCTCGAAATCCAGTTATATAAGTAGAAACACCTTTCTACCCATGAGAACATTCATCGCCTTAATTATGGGACTGCTGTTAGTCCCGGAATTACCTGCTCAGTTATGTCCTCAAGATCCTCCAGTCAATCCCTTCCTGGCTGATTCTCCCTGGCCCATTTACCACAGAAATAATTACGCACAAGCCTCCACCTGTTATCCAGGACCAGTCAATGGAGACAATATCCGCATTAAGTATAAATCCCAGATCAAAGGAGGAACATCTCCCTGGGTATACTTCTCTGACAAGTACCCCAATGGAGAAAGAGTACTACTCTATTCCAACTCCACCCATGTATTCAAACTCATAGATGATGGGACTACGCTGATTACAGTAGATAGCCTGAGAATAGATTTTGATGCCTTTACTTCTTTCGGGTGGAACTTTCTCCTGGCTAAGGATAAGACATGGTTCACCTATGATCCCAAATATGATCCTGAGGAGAACCAATTCACTAAGCTTATCAAGCTAGGGGACGTAGACCCACAAGATTCCCGATCTGAGATTCAAAAGGTAGCCGAAGTCTCATTTGGAGACTTTGGGATCAATAAGGTCCAGCATTTCAGTATGAATTATCGGGGGCAAATTGTCTTCAATAGTGATAATGATGTAGAAAAACTCAGGGGGACAGTTGGGGTCATTTCCCAAGATCTGCAGCTATTGGATACGCTCCAATTTGTGACCACCGCTGATGAGATTACCAACCACAATGCCTTTCCCATAGATGAGAATAACTCATTCTACATCACCACCAACAAACGCCTGATCAAGTTTGACTGGGACGGGACAGGGTTATCCATAGACTGGGAAGCACCTTATGATTTTGTGAATGACGGTCCGGTAGGAACCTTCGCGGAGGGGAGTGGTACCACGCCTACCCTTATAGGTTGGGGAGCGGGTAATGATAAGTTGGTAGTCATGTCAGACGGGCACGCGAAAAATAACCTGGTGGCCTTTTGGAGAGAATTGCCAGCAGCTTGGACAGGTGTTCCGGGAATGGATATCCACTTTGCAGACTCTATCCGGCTTCCCGCTGCCAGGACCTTCAACCAGCAGTTTCAGTCTATTGAGAATTCCCCTACAGCTTATGGCTATGATATTGCCATCGCTCAGTTTAATGGATTTCTGGGCTATGAATGTGACAACCTTAAGGGTGTTCAGAAAATTCGCTGGGATACCCAGAAGAACGAGTTTAACATCCAGTGGGTGAATGAGGAAATCAATATGAATGGCGTACTCACCTACAGTCAAGGAAGCAATATAGTCTATGGCAGCGGTAAGGAGGAAGACTGTAATTACTACTATTATGGCCTGGACTGGGAAACAGGAGAACTCGCCTTCCGACAAGTTCTTGGGCCTGAGGGAACCCTATTAAATGATCCCTTCTATGATGGTGGGAATAACAACATCATAGATGAGGAGGGAAATATCTACTTCGCTGGAGGTGCTTCTCTTGTAAAGCTGGAAGTAGATAGAACCACTACTTCTAACGCTCCTTTATTGGAGGAGGACTTTTCTATGTATCCTAATCCGGTATCAGACTTTCTGTACCTACCTAAATACGAGTTTATAAAGATCCAGCTTTTCGACATACAGGGTAGAGAGCATGAAATACGCGCTGTGGGAAATGGTAGATACGATCTTTCCTATCTAAAACCTGGGATTTACTTGTTAAAAGTAGAGACTAAAAGAGGGATACATATCCAAAAAGTCATGAAACAGTAATACATGTGTGAGTAGAAATTTTTGTTGACTTGAAAATTATTAAATATCTTAATATTGTTAGATTGCAGCACGATATTTATGAGTATTAGGTAGGGAAAGCTATAGGCAAACCTTTTTCTCATCCAAGTTTTACTTTCAACTACTACACATGGACATTGATATTGCCCACCTTAAAAAGCTATTTTTAAATGGGGAGATGGAAGAGGTAATAAAAAAATTAAAAGCTTTCATCGAGAAGTATTATACCCGATTAGCCTCAGATGTTCTCCTGCTATCAAGTAGATTCAATCAAGTTACTGTGGAGATGGGGCAGAATAAAATTGGTAGAGAAGATTATAGTTTGGAAATGGAGTCAATCAGAGCTGAGGCCTTGAGAATAATTAGAAGTGTTGAAGAATTAGGCCTTGAGAATTATAAAGAGAAAGATAATAGGGAGGAGATATTGAAGCGGATTAAGGGTCATCAAGAAAGGTTTGAAAAGAGCAGAGGGAGAGCGAACAAGATCAAATCGAACGCGGTCAGATTAAGAGAAAAGAATAGCATAGCCAGAGAATTAGGCGATATTTTTACGAGTTCTCCAGAATTAATCGAAAAATATCAA
>JBCBKZ010000510.1:0-4554 GCA_038520955.1 Bacteroidota bacterium
TAAGCCTTCCCGTCCTTCATTTTATAGAATGTAAATAATATATCAAAACTTTCATAAGTTAAAGTGTAACTATTATTTGTTGATAGTAAAACTTTTATTTATAATTGTAATGATATGGTTTTTGAAAGCATTAAAAACATTCTCTAATGGGTAACTTACAAGCGATTAAACCAGCGCTAAAAGCAACAGTCGATTTTGATGACGTACTCAAACAAGCCAAAAATCAACTCCATTTGTCTGCCATGAGGCTTACCAGGAGCGAAGAAGCCGCTAAAGACCTTATTCAGGAGACAGTTTTAAAAGCCTTATTGAATAGAGAGAAGTTCCAACAAGGGACTAATCTTAAGGCCTGGTTATTTATTATCATGCGGAATACCTTCATTACCCAATACCATAGAAGTAATAAGGTCCGCCCATTCGAAAGTAGTTCCCAGTTTGATTACTTCGCTAATTCTACAGACCTATCAGAGAACGGTACAGAGGAGAGACTCTTACGAGAGAAGGAAATCAAAGCCCATATAGACAGCCTACCAGATATATATAGAAGGTCCTTCAATTGGTATCTGGATGGATTTAAGTATAGAGAAATCGCTGATATGCTGGATATCCCTATAGGAACAGTAAAGCACAGAATACATGTTGCTAGAAAGATTCTCAAAGAGAATATAACTAAGCAGCAATCATTTCTAAGTACCTCACTCAAGCAGGTACGACTGAATTAACTTGGTTTTTGATAATTGTTAGGAAAGATTTGAGAGCCTACGATGTTTCATCGTAGGTTTTTTAATGAGGACATAAAAAGTGCTCATATTAAATCAACCTTATTGAAAGAAACACTCATCAAGTAGGACGGACCCTGAGGGTCTCGAAGGGTCATTTTGTCCCATTTATCCATGTCGTTTCGAGAGCCTCAACGACCTCGTTTGGGACACGCTTTATTGATCACCTTCCTTACACTACTTTGATACTTTAGTGAGAATCCTTCAAGTAGGTATACCTTCTCTGAAACCCAGATTTCCTAAAACTCACAGGAAAGCTTCTCTGCTCAATGAATATTTCTCTTATCTAATGCTAATACAGGCTCCAAAGGAAGCCGCTAGCCCATGCCCAAGCATACTGTACTAGCAAGTACTTCCCTTTCAGACTGATCATTTTCTGTTCAGCCTCAATTAGCTTAAGTTCTCGGGAGTTGATGAGGAAGAGCGTACTCTCTCCTGCCCTGAATTTCTGCTCCTCTCCTTCCAGAAGCCTGCGGTAATTTTGAAGGTTCTCCAATTGGGTATCAATCTGATTAAACACCCACAGTTGTTCATTATAGTAAGAACGGATCTTATTGCTGACTTCTAACCCTTTCTGGTCCGTCTCAAAATCCAACTCCTGTATCTTTAGCTTGGTCAATGCCAGTGCTCCCCTTTCTTTCCTCAGAAAGAGGGGAAACTCAAGGTTTACCCCCCACTTATAATTCTGACCTAGCTGAAGGGAGTTATCTACGGAGTTTTCAGCAAAGGTGGTGGCAGATGACAGAAAGTTGTATTCCAGGTCCAGTACAGGCTTTAACTGTTCGGCCTTCCATCTTCTCTCGATCTCCAGGTCTACTCGCTTAAATGCCAGCTTCTGTATATCTGGATGGGCTTCCAGGTTATCAATAACCTGGAACATGGAATCCTGGGTTACTGGCTCAGAGATTGGAAATATTTCAAGCTTTACCGGTCTTAGACGGTCAGTTACTTCCAGCGGTTCTTCATTCTCAGACCACAGGAAAGTTTCCATACTCAATGAGGCCTTTATATAGTTTAAATAGGCTTCTTGCCTCAATACCTCAAAATTTTGCAGCTGAGTAAAAGCCTCCACCGTATCTATACCTGCATAATCTCCTGAGAAAAAGGTAGCCTTCACGGCATCAAATCTTATCTGAGAAGCACTTACAGCGGCTTCATACAGCCGTAAGTTAGCAGAAGCCACTGTCCAATTCACATAGGATTTTGCAGCATCCCAATACAGGTCATTGATCAACCTGATTTGTTCTACTCTGGCTACATTCTGGAAATTTCGCGCTTGTCTGATGGCTGCTCTCCGCTGATCTATCATTAAGCCCCTGGCAAGAGGTAGCACTGCCCCTACTAAGGCCTGTCCCTGTGATGGGATGGTTCTCTCAGGATCCAGGAATAGCCCGTCATTCCAGGCATAACTGGTCTTCAGGGTGATACCAGTAGTAGTAGCTACCTTCAAGCCACCCTCAAACAACCTCCAGTAGTTTTTCTTATCAAAGTACTTATCATCGTAGGTACCAAAGAGTTTGGGGTCAAAAGCTCCTCTGGATTGTCTAAGGGTAGCTCTGGCCTGATCTCTAAACAGAGAAGCTCTGCGGGAAACAGGGTGATTGTCCTTAACCAGGGTCAGAAACACATCAGAGGTAAAGACAAGAAGGCTATCCTCTTGTGCTACACTCATATGTGGCCTGAAAAGTAAGGCTAAAAGAAGAAGTAAGCTTCCTTTCCGAAAAAGTCCCATGTTAAAATCCTGTTCCTTTGGTTTTACCATTCTTAACCTTTTCTTCCTTATCCCCATCATTTTTGACACCTTCATAATACTCAGGTGGGAATCCGTTTAGCTGTCGCCATATCTCATACCATAGTGGCACATCATTTAAGAGGGCAAAGGCATTTACCCCTGAACCCACACGTAAAGGCTGAGGCCATCCGTTATGTACGGAATCAGCTTCCTCTATGAGCACACGGTACAGCCCATTCTCACTGATATTATTCTCTACAGCATATACTTCTCCTCTGAAGGTACCGAAAGAAGCATTAGGCCATCCAGACCCAAATACAATGGCCGGCCAGCCATCAAACTCCAGCTGAACTGGCTCCCCTCTTTTAATCAGAGGTACATCCACAGGGCGGATATATATCTCAGCCGCTAACTCCACTTCCAGGGGAACAATACTCACTACAGATTCTCCTTCCTTGACCGTCTCTCCTATGCCGGACTTAAGTGCTTTATTGATAAAGCCGTCCTGAGGGGCAATGATGTAGCGGAAATTAGCTCGGTACTCATAGTTACTATACTGGTTCTCCATCTTCTGAACCTGAGCTTCTGCCTCGAACCTGTCAGACATTGCACTCTGACGATCAGAATTGGCTTTAGCTATTTTCTCCTGGTACTCATTCGCGATATTGTCAAAACTGATCCTGGCATTCGTTAGACTTACCCTCGACTCTGCCAACTTATTCTCCGCAGAGATCCGCTTTGCGGTGGCTTCCTGCCTGCTTTTTCGCATTTTTTCCAGGTCAGTTCTGGACTTTAAATCCTGGTTGAAGAGCGTCTCCCATCTTTTTAACTGAAGTAATGCGATAGAATCTGCCACCTCAGCAGCACGGAGGTCTATGCTATCAGCCTGTACTTTAAAAAATGACTGACGGATTTTATTCTGCCCTTCCTGAAGTTTCAGCTCGCGAGTAGCAGCAAGTGCATTCATTTGCTGGCCTAAGGCTCTGGTTTTCTGCCCGTAAGATTCAATAGAGCCAGACTTAGCATCTATTTGGGCCCTTGTTCTATCAAGTAGGGCTGGATCAAAGTAGGCATCCTTAATCTCAGAGATGTATAGAATGGTATCTCCCTTAGACACTGTATCCCCTTCCGTTACGTACCACTTCTCTATCCTTCCTGCTACTGTAGACTCAATGGTTTGAGGCCTTTGGTTAGGTCTCAGGGTAGTTAACTTCCCACTAGCATTAATATTCTGGGTCCATGGGGCAAAAAGAACAGCAATAAACACTACCAGAAACCCAATCAACCAATAAGTTAAGATATGAGCCAGGTTAGGATTCATAATCTCTCCAAAGGAAGAGTATTTATCCTTTACTATATTTTCATCAACACGATTGTCTGATATATTCAGCATGTGCGCAGATTATTTGAATAGGTTGTCGAAATAGGGCTTTTGAGATATCTCATGGAAAGTTCCCACATCCTTAATGGAGCCTTTTTCCAGCACGATGATTTTATCACACTTAGCGGCGAAGGTGGGATCATTAGATACTGAAACTACCGTACGCATCTCAGCACAAGTGAGGAATTCACAGATTCTCTCTCTTTCATCTTTCTCCCACATGGAGAAGAAATCATCCATTACCAGCAGCTGAGGTCTCTTGGCTACACATCTTGCCAGAATTAACTTTCTCACGACTGATTGCGGTAAGGTGGGCGTTTCAGGGACTATATTTGTTTCCAGTCCCATAGGTAGTGAGTTCACAAAGTCATGTAACTCCAACTTGGAAAGTGCCCACTGTACATCCTCAAATGATACATCCGGACTTCCCATCTCCAGGTTCTCAATCACAGTACCCTTGAAAAGCGTTTTTTGAGAAAGACAGTCTCCTATGTATGAGCGTAAGCTAATGGGGTCCAGGTTCATTAGGGGTACATCATTAAATGCTATGATGCCATTATAGTGCTCATATAAGCCTGAGACTACGTTAAGCAACATAGATTTCCCTGATCCACTGGGGCCTGATATACAGACTTTCTCTCCAGGTAGAATGTCAAAGGAGA
>JBCBKZ010000511.1:0-4552 GCA_038520955.1 Bacteroidota bacterium
GACATTCTGAATGCAGAGGAACTAATCCTGATGGAAGGAGCAGTTGAAGTGATAAATGAAAGATTAGCAAAGTAAAGCCATGAGTGTACTTAAGAAACCAATCATCACAGAGAAGCTGACCCTACTGCAGGAAAGAAAAAACTTGCCACAGTACGGCTTTATGGTGGACTTAAAGGCTACCAAGCAAGAAATAGCAAAGGAAGTAGAGAGAGTATATGAGGTAGAGGTGGAAAGTGTAAACACACTGATCGTGAGAGGGAAAAGAAGAATGAGATATACGAAGAAGGGAATCGTGAAAGGGAAATCTTCCAACTATAAAAAAGCCATAGTTACCCTGAAAGACGGGAACGAAATTGACTTCTACAAGCATATCTAGGATCATAAAGAAATCATCTAGAGATGGGTATCAAGAAATTAAAACCAGTAACACCAGGATCCAGACAGCGTTCTGTATCTGATTTCGCGGAGATTACTAAGTCAAGACCAGAAAAGTCTCTGACAGAAGCTCTCAAGAAATCTGGTGGTAGAAATAACCAGGGGCGTATGACCGTGCGCCAGAGAGGGGGAGGACATAAGCGTAAGTATCGTGTGATCGATTTCAAGCGTGATAAGTTTGATGTACCTGCTACTGTGGAGGCCATCGAATATGATCCTAACCGTACAGCACGCATTGCTCTGGTAAAGTATCAGGACGGAGAGAAGAGATACATCATAGCGCCTGCTAAAATCAAAGTAGGTCAGACTATCATCTCAGGTGAGAAGGTAGAGCCGAAAGTTGGAAATGCTATGCAGCTGCGCAACATTCCTCTGGGTACAGTTGTGCATAATGTAGAGTTGAGACCTGGAAAAGGAGCACAAATGTCCAGAAGTGCGGGAACATTTGTACAGCTTACTGCTAAGGACGGAGAATACGCGATTCTGAAGCTTCCTTCAGGAGAGACCAGAATGGTACTGGGAATCTGTATGGCTACCATAGGAGCTGTAGGTAACTCAGAGCATGGTAACATCCAGATCGGTAAAGCGGGTAGAAACAGATGGTTAGGAAAGAGACCTAGAGTAAGAGGGGTAGCCATGAACCCGGTTGATCACCCAATGGGTGGTGGTGAAGGTCGCGCATCTGGTGGGCATCCAAGAAACAGAAACGGATTACCTGCTAAGGGCTACAAGACAAGAAATAAGAAGAAGTCCTCTAGTCGCTTAATTATCAGTAAGAGAAAGTAAGTCTAGTTTAAAGACACTATAGATATGGCAAGATCACTAAAGAAAGGACCTTTCATTGATCCAAAGTTAGAGAGAAAGGTATTTAAGCAGAATGAGAAGGGGGAGAAGAGACTCATCAAAACCTGGGCTAGAAGATCTATGATCTCTCCGGATTTTGTGGGCCATACGATCGCAGTACATAATGGTAATAAATTCATTCCAGTATATATCACTGAAAACATGGTAGGGCATAAGCTCGGAGAGTTTTCCCCAACCAGAACATTCAGAGGACATGCAGGAAACAGAAAAGATAAAAGAAGATAGAACGATGGCTGAAACTGCTAAAATGACACGGAAGGAAAAAATTGCTGCCGGGGTAGAAAAGCAGCCCAAGCGCAAGAAAGCGTATGCAGAGAGTCTTAAGGAGCAACGTGAAGAGCGTACTCGGGTAGTTCTTCGCAACTATCGTTCTTCTGCACGCAAAATGAGAATGGTGGTAGACCAGATCAAAGGCAAAGAAGTTTTTGAGGCACTAACCATTCTTAAATTCACTACCAGAGGAGCAGCACCCGCTGTAGCTCGTCTACTCAGGTCAGCTATTAATAGCTTTGAGGAGAAGAATGACGGAGAAAGAGTAGATGTAGGTACGCACTATGTAAAGACTGCCTTTGTGGACGGTGGAAGGATGCTAAAGAGACTCAGACCTGCACCCCAGGGAAGAGGACACCTGATAAGAAAAAGATTTTGCCACGTAACGATTGAGATCGACGAGATTGACGCTGGCGACGAATAAAATAGAAGTTTCTGAACATTAAACTGAAGTAAATTGGGACAGAAAACACATCCGACAGGACTTAGACTAGGAATCATCAAAGGTTGGGAATCCAACTGGTTTGGTGGAAAGGACTTCTCAGGTAAACTGATTGAAGATGAGAGAATCCGTGGGTATCTGACTGCCAGAATCCCAAAGGGAGGAATCTCTAAAATCATCATCGAGCGTACGCTTAAGAAGATTACCATTACTATCCATACTTCACGTCCAGGTATAGTGATCGGTAAAGGAGGGAAGGAAGTAGACAAGCTACGTGAGGAGATCAAAAAGATTACTAACAAGGATGTTCAGATTAACATCTACGAAATAAAAAGACCTGAGCTGGACGCTACGCTGGTAGGACAGCAGATAGCTCAGCAGTTAGAAGGAAGGGTTTCGTTCCGTCGCGCCATGAAGATGGCCCTCAGTTCTACTATGAGAGCCGGTGCAGCAGGATGTAAAATCATGTGCTCAGGAAGATTGGGAGGAGCGGAAATGGCAAGAACTGAGCAGTATAAGCAAGGTCGTATTCCCCTACAGACTTTGAGAGCAGATATTGACTACGCACTGGTAGAAGCACACACCATTTACGGAGTGATAGGAGTGAAAGTGTGGATCTTCACAAAAGAGATCTTCGGGAAAGTAGACCTTTCTCCAAATGTGAAGTCTGACCGTAAGCGCGGTGGTAATAAGAGAAGAAAGAGATAAACATATTCACGTTAAACGCTGGTAGCTATGTTACAGCCAAAGAAAGTAAAGAGAAGAAAAGTTCAGAAAGGAAGGATTAGAGGAAATGCTCAGAGAGGAGCAGAAATGGCCTTTGGTTCCTATGGTCTGAAAGCGCTTGAGAAGGGATTTATCACCTCAAGACAGATTGAGGCTTGTCGTATCACCATCTCTCGAGCCATGAAACGTGAAGGAAAAATGTGGATCAGAATATTCCCTGACAAGCCTATCACCAAGAAGCCTGCAGAGGTAAGGATGGGTAAGGGAAAAGGTAACCCTGAATATTGGGCAGCGCCTATCAAGCCTGGTCATATTCTGTTCGAACTGGACGGGGTCCCATTTGAAGTAGCGGAAGAGGCATTGAGACTTGCCAAAAACAAGCTTCAAATCAAAACTAAACTGGTATTTAGAAGAGACTTAATAAGACCATAAGTTGTCATGAAGGTTAAAGAAATACGTGAATTGACACTCCAAGAGATTGAGGCAAGAATTAAAGACGAAACTGATAAACTACTTCGTCTGCGCCTGAATCACGCCATCTCAGCCATTGAAAACCCCTCTGATATTAACACCATCAGAAGGACTATCGCCAGACTGAAGACGGTTCTCCGTGAAAGACAACTATCAGAAGAAGCTAATTCATAAAAGAGATGAGCGAGCAAGAAACTATAGAGCTAGGAACCCAAAGGAATCTCAGAAAGATTCGCCAGGGTAAGGTGGTGAGCAGCAAGATGGAGAAATCTATTGTAGTTGCAGTAGCCCGTAAGGTGAAGCACCCCATCTATGGAAAGTTTGTAAATAAGACCAAGCGCTTCATGGCTCATGATGAAAATAACGAGGCAGGAGAAGGAGATATCGTGAGAATCATGGAAACAAGACCTCTCAGCAAAAAGAAGCGCTGGCGTTTATTAGAAGTTGTAGAGAAAGCTAAATAATATATTGACCCATGATACAGCAGGAATCCAGAGTAAAAGTAGCAGATAACAGTGGCGCAAAAGAGCTGCTCTGTATACGTGTACTCGGTGGTACTAAAAGAAGATACGCTTCCATTGGAGATCGCATAGTATGTAGTGTTAAATCTGCTGATCCCAGTTCGAATGTGAAAAAAGGAGACGTAGTGAAAGCTGTGATAGTAAGAACACGCAAGGAGAGAAGGAGAAAAGATGGGTCTTACATCCGCTTTGATGATAACGCCGCTGTATTGCTGGCAAATGATGGTGGCCCAAGAGGGACACGTATTTTCGGGCCTGTAGCTCGTGAATTGAGAGATAAGGGCTACATGAAGATCGTTTCACTGGCACCCGAGGTACTTTAACATTATTGAACAGGAATCTTTTAAACCAGATAGAAATGGCTACAAAGAATATCAAGTTGCACATCAGAAAAGGAGATACTGTTAGAGTACTCTCAGGAAGAGATAGAGGAAAAGAGGGAGAAGTGATGGTAGTAATGCCAAAAGAAGGGAAAGCTATCGTGCAGGGGATTAACATGGTGAGCAAGCACACAAGACCTAATCAGCAGAACCCTAATGGAGGAATTCTGCAGCAGGAAGCACCTATCACTGTATCCAAGCTGATGCTGATAGATCCTAAGACCAAGCAGCCTACCAGAGTAGGAAGAGTAAAGAATGAGAATGGAAAGGGCTGGGTGAGAGTATCAAAGAAATCAGGAGAAATTATATAGTTGCCAGCGATACTGGTAGACTTTTCACAAGAAAGAAACTAAGTCGTGGAAGCAAGACTACAAACAAAATATAAAGAGCAGATTAAGGATAACCTGACTAAGCAGTTTAATTACAAAACTATTATGCAGGTG
>JBCBKZ010000512.1:0-4552 GCA_038520955.1 Bacteroidota bacterium
CTGAATCTATGGAAATCATGTCCTCAATACATAAGGAAGAAATTGAGGGAGATTATGGCTATAGATTCAGTTAGTGTTATGTATGGCTCTATTCTTTGTTTAATTAGCTCAGAAGTAACTTCTTCCTTTATTTCTTCAATTTTTAGATTGACTTCATGTTTCCACCTTAAAAAAGCTATAAAAAATCCTACAACTGTAACTACTCCACTAATTATTGCTGCTTCCATATTATTTGCATATTCATAATGAATACTTAAAATACGGGATCTCATTTACGGAAGTTGTTAAATTAAAATAAGAATACTTTTACCTACAACACCAACGGCCCCTCAGGTGCTTGGATGTCCATGAAGTCTGGTTGCTCATGGACGATGTCTTGCCACATAGGTTGGAAACTGAAGTAACCCGCTAGTGGGAAACCTACCTCATAGTTTCGCGTGCGGAGTGCGACATCGTGGCCTATCTTGATAAGTTCTTTACCGGTAGCTTCTGCTAATAGCTGAGATTGGCAGGTACGTTCCATGGTAACAAACCAGAAAATACATTCTTCTATGCTGTGCCCTACCGTCAGCAGTCCATGGTTTTGGAGAATAACCGCTTTCTTATCTGCTAAAGCTACCCCTATTCTATCCCCTTCACTCAATTCTCCTACCACGCCAGTATAGTCATCAAACAGCCCATGATCTTCATAGAAGATGCAGGAATCCTGCGTCAGAGGATCCAGCTTCCTTCCCATGGCTGACCAGGTTTTTCCGTAGACGGTATGAGAGTGCGCCGCAGCAATAACGTCAGGTCTCGCCTTGTGAATGGCCGAGTGGATAGCAAAGGCGGCTTTATTTAAGGCTGTATGTTTCCCTGCTACAATTTCTCCTTCTTCATTGACGAGAATAAGGTCAGACATCTTCATCCGGCGGAAAGATACCCCAAAAGGATTCACCCAAAAACAGTCAGTATGCTCAGGGTCCCTGCAGGTAATATGCCCGGCGACTCCTTCTGAGAAGCCAAACTTACCGAAGATGCGATAAGCGCCAGCCAACATTTGTTTTAGGTAATGTCTTTTGTGTTCTACGGTTTCAAACTTTGGATAAGAAACCATTTTTTCAATGCCAGGAGGATTTGCTACAGCCATGAGGAATAGTAGTTTTTAAATGAGTTATGATGAATGATGGTAAAGAAATATACGCTATTTTTTCCTAAATCATCCTCCCACAATCTCATTCCTCACCTGCCCTAACCCTTCTCCTCTTACTTCTACTTCATCTCCAGCTTTCAGCATAGCAGATAGGTCTCCGCTGAGTTTGGTAGAGAGTTTTTTGTATCTGTCAAACCCAAGTAGATTCGCCATACGAACCAGAAATCTAGGCGTCGCAAAAGCGACTCCTCCAGGTGTACCCGTCAATATCATATCTCCCTTTCGGAGAGTGGCTTCAGGATACTTTTGATGGATGAAGCGCAACATCTGGAGGGGTGTATACATCATGTCCGAAGTAGATTGAGATTGACGTATCTCTCCATTAACCAGGGTCTTGATCTTAATACATGGGATGCTGTTAGCAGTAGGCGCATTCGGAATCCAAATTTGCTCACTCATAGGCATAAAACCTTGAAAGCTTTTAGAGATCCCCCAATACTCGTATCGCTGTTCAGTCCCTTCACCCAAAACTGCAATGGCCCTGGCTGATAAATCATTGGCTATAAAGAAGCCTAGCTGTGGGATATAATCATCGCCCGATAACTCATCCATATTGATGTCTTCCAACAACACAAAGCCTAGCTCTACCTCATAGTCCAGCATGGGAGAAATCTCATCAAAATCTGATGTGAGTTTTGCGACCACACCTTCTTCCAATTCACCTGCTGCTCTTAACAATTCCTCCTGCTTAGGTAAGGATATTTTTTCTCCATCCGTCGTCAGGCTATGGAGTTTTTTTGTAAAAATGGGCGGGATTTCTTCAGGATTATACTCAGAGGCAGTTTCTTCTAAATGCTTGGCATAGGTCAATCCCATTCCATAGATGATATTGGGAGCTGGCAGACTATCCTTTGATACAAAGCTGCCTTCAGAGATCTCCAGACAGTTAAAGTCCGCCGGAACCGGTACTTGAGAAAGTGGACGGAATAAGTAGTATGAGAGGCCCACTACCAACAATAGAATGAATAGGAGTATGATTTTTAAGGGGCTCATGACTGGTTTTTTGAATTTTGAATGAGAGAATGAATGAGTTTTGAATGACTGAATTTTAGATGATTGAATGACTTTTGGATACCTAAAAATCCCGTAGGGCTGAAACCTTAGTAGAATGAATGAGTGAATTAAATAGCTGTAGAGTGGACGTGGCTTAACATCAGTTTCTCAAAAATGGATAGCAGATCAAGATTAAGATCGCGGGGTCGCCAGGCAATCTGTCCATCTGGCCTTACCAGAACCAAAGGAATAGTCTGAATAGGATATAAGCTCCTGACGAGTGAGTCTGATGATGATTTCACCATCCCTTCCTCCACATTGAGTATATGTATCTTATCAATGAATTCGCTTGCGTATTTTTGCCACCATGCTGCTCCCTCATAATTACAGAGGAGGGTAAATTTCTCAGGAGAAAGCCATGTATGCGAGCTCCTTTTCTCCCCGTCTACTATCACCCAGAAATGCGGAAACCTCACACCAGGTACCAGAGAAGGGGTATACTCACTGACTCCTTGTGTAGGTAGCTCTTGGGTTTCCTCTCTTATAATAGCTCCTTCCTCATACGCATAGCCCAGGTCCAGTCCTATTCTATCAAAATGCTCTGTTTGGTCTTTGATGACGGCTTTCACCTTTTCATGAAGCTTTGGATTCTCAGGAATGGCCAGGATTTTTTTAGATAGGCCAGCATAGGCTTTCTTGAGAAGAGCATCTATCCAGCTTTGAGGAAGTAGTTTGATAAAAAAACTGTTGAGAAACATGGCCTGCCATTTAATGGCATGTGGATTTAAGCCCATAGATTGGGGGACCTCCCATATCTTAAAATAGTTCCTCAGGCTTTCCTTGCTGTTGAGTTCTATAATAGGCCTACGCTCTGTTTCATAAGTATCCAGCAATTCTTTCTTAGCCTTTCCCTGCATCACATAGGCCAGCTTCCAACATAGATTTTGTATGTCGCCTATTCCTGAATTCATACCCAGCCCTCCAGTTGGAGGAAATCTATGGGCAGCATCTCCGACCAAGAAAGCTCTTCCCTTTCGAAATTTCTCAGCTATTTGACAGGTCATTCTCCAGAAACTGATAGAATCAATCTCAAGGGGAATATTAGGATTCCCCAAAGCGGTCAGAATCCGTTCTTTCAATATTTCTTCTGTATAGTCTTCTTTCTTCTCGTAGGGAGTAAAAATGGGAAAGTGGTATACCCATCTTTTCTCAATGTGGTGCGCAATGAATGTCCCTGGAGCTGCCGGATTCATAATCCAGAAAAGCTTAGCAGGCTTCTTCAAATAGTCCCTAAGATTTAATTCGAAGTAGACACTGATAAAATCATTGATCTTATCCTCTCCTATCATCTCAATCCCAAGTCCTTTTCGGCTCCTACTCCCTGCTCCATCTGCACATATGACATATGTACTTTCTATGGTGATCTCATTTCCGTCAGAAAGCTTCTTCACTTTGCTGATGACCCTATCTTCGCCCTCTTCTGAACTCTCCCATTGATGAGAAAGTAATAACTGACTTCCAGGACACTTCCTTAGTCTTTTGCGTATTAGCTTCTCCAGTTCAGTCTGGGAAAGATTTAAGTAAGGCTCAGGTGAAGCGAGGTGCGCTTCATATTTTTTATCATTTCCTCCTTCCAGAAGATCTATTTCTCCTAGTTCATGGTTGATGGTATGCCCGAAGAGGACGCGAGAAGCATCTCTGTAGGAAGAGGCCTCTGCCTTTAATTCTTCCAGAGTAAATCCAAGTTGTTGAAGAATTTCGATAGAGCGGGCAGAAAGCTCGTGCGCCTTAGGGTGTCGAGAGATCTCAGCTTTGCGTTCCAGTACTAGGCTGTTTACCCCTAGTATATCCAGGTAGATGGCACTCAGCATACCCGCGGGCCCTCCACCTATGATCAGGACATCTGTTGTTAACTGCTTACTCATCTTAAGCAGTTATTTCTGATCCCTGATAGAAAGGTTCCACTTTCCTTTTGATCCAGACATATGCGCCTATGAGTACAACTGACAGAACAGAGAATACGAAGATGTTCTCATCAATTCCAAAGATATCCGTGTGATATCTACCGTCTACTATAGCCCCGTCGTATAGAGGCACAAATAGAATGGCCGCCCAAAATCCGACCAGATGAGTGGCCTGCCACAAGCAGGATAGATATAAATATTCCAGCTTGAAGGGCTTGCGTACCCAGATAAAATAAAGATTCACAAGACCAGAAAAGAACATATACCCCAGAAGCCATGCCAGATGCACCTTGGCATGTCCTACCCATTCAGTATTTACGAGATGAGAGTTTCCAGTGTCTTTGATCATAGGACCAAAAAATTCAAATACGCCTATGGTCAATAAGATTTTAGCGATTAGTAG
>JBCBKZ010000513.1:0-4550 GCA_038520955.1 Bacteroidota bacterium
TTTAACAGTAGTTTCGCTACTACTGTTAAATCTTAGAACTGAATTCTATACAGTAGGTCTGGGAAAAATCCTCTTTGATTGACTTCATTGATTTCGTCAGTTACCTCATTGTATCTTCTCACAAAGATGTTTTCCTGGTTAGTTACGTTCTGTAGATCTATATAGAATTGCTGAGACAGTTTCTTCTTCTTGGAGTTGATTCTGAATCCAATCTTCACATCCATTCTGAAGTAGGGATCAAAACGCTCAGTGAATGCATTCTCCTCATCTAACACTTCTCTCCCAAAGTTGGCTCTAGTGGCCACCAGGTCTACGGGCGTGTAATACCTTCCACCTGCATTGGTTACTTTAAAGTCCATGGTAAAGGCATTTCGCTGTGCCTTTCCTACTTTCCATTCCTTCCCTCCCAGGACGTTCAGTACATACTGATTGTTGAAGGCAGTATTTCTGGAGATTTCATCACTTCCCTCATACTCTGAGTCATATACTGAGGCAGTAAGCAGGCCATAATATCCTCTACTGAAGAATTTCTCTACGGTAAGTTCCAGTCCGTAGTTTCTGCCAGTTCCATCATTCACCAGAGAACCTCTGTCAGGGAATACAAAGTCAGAACCTGAGTTGAGTACTGAGAAGCTGCTAGGGATGGATTCTACCGGCACCTGATCCAGCATCTGGTAATAGGCCTCAGCCTTTACTCTCCACTCACCTCCCGGACGGTAGTCATATCCAAGTACAAAGTGGCTGGCACGGGTGAAGTCAAGATCTTCATTGGTGTTTCTAAACAGGCCGGGCTCCACTTCTTCTCTGAATAATAGTACAGGGTAAGGCTGTGTCTGGTTATGTATGCCGTAGGCAAGGCTTAATCTATGCTGGGGAAGGAAATCCCAATTAACTGCTACTCTGGGCTCCAGCGCGAAAGACTCATTAAAATCCAGATACTGGCTATGTACGCCCAGGTTAAGGGTGAATTTCTCGCTGATTTTATGCTTCATCTGCGCATAAGCCTGGTAAAGGGTCAGGGTTTCTTCCAGATCTCTTACCTGAACCCAATCTGGTATTCCATCTCCATCCAGGTCTGGTCTATTATCTCTGTCTCTTACGTCCGTATCTACTGCATTGCTCTCTATGAGAATTCCTGCTCTTAAGGTAGTTCTGGCATTAAACTTTTGATTGATGTAGGAGGAGAGGGTGAGGGTATTCACTACATCGCTTGACTCTGTAGATCGTAGTTTTTCTCCATTATCCAGAAAATTGTCCTGAGTGAAGTCATTTTGAGAAGTAGAGGCAGAAACTACTGTTCTCAGGTAAGCATTTTGATTCAGGAGAATGTTATGTCTCACCCCTATGACGCCAAATCTGGATTCTGCGAAGGCGTCCTCATTTGGATTGGCGAAGAGGTCATCCTCATCTATCTCATCCGCCAGGAAGGCAATATCACTCAGACCCCCTATCCCGAAGATGGAGAACCTACCTGCTTTAGAGTTTCCTAAGTCCACGTTGAAGGATAAGTCCTGGTAATTAGGAACGGCATTGGTTCCTATTGGGATCCCTAGGGCATCCCCAATTTCTACAAAGGAGTATCTGTAGGCAGCTACAAAGTTGGAGTTAATCTCCTTTTTGATAGGTCCTTCTGCCATGAGTTCAAGTCCGCTGAAAGCATTTAGCTGAGCCGTGAATTCATGGGTTTCTTTGTTACCGTTTCTAAACCCTAAGTCAAATACTCCCCCTGTGGCATTTCCGTACTCAGCCGGGAAGGCAGAAGTCAGGAAGTCTGAGTTTTTGAGAATATTAGGATTTATTCCACTTACAGGTCCACCAGTAGTCCCAAGGGTGGAGAAATGGTTAGGATTAGGGATAGGAACTCCTTCCAGCCTCCATAAAACCCCTGTAGGAGAGTTTCCGCGGATCACAATGTCATTTCTGGAATCATTGGCAGTACTTACACCGGCAAAGTTTCCTGCCAGCCTGGCTACGTCATTACTCCCTCCTGCATATCTTCTCACCTCTTCCAGACTGAACGTCCTTGAGCTGACGGTTGCCAGGTCATTTTGTGCTCTGTCCTTACTCACTTTCCCACTAATGACTACTTCCTCTGCTTGTATAATGCTTTCCTCCAGGCCTACATCCAGAATTACCTCTTTACCCGCATTCACTAACACATTGGGAATGGTTACGGTCTCATAACCCAGGTACTTTACCTGGACAATTTGTCTTCCAATGGGCACATTTCTAATGGCGAAGGTCCCATCAGCTTTTGTTGTACCTCCCAGGGGAGGATTCTGACTTACCACAATGACTGTTGCACCTACCAGGGGCGTCTCAGACTGTTTGTCTATGATAGTTCCCCTAAGGGTTTGTGTAGTCCCCTGAGCGTACATTTGCTGACCTGTGAAGAGGCAGATGATCAGCAAGAATATGTTGTGAATTAAAACCCGTTTCATTTCTTTGAGTTTTTCGGTTTGATTAATGAAAGCGCTGTAAAAAGTCGACAATGTAAAACTGAAAGAAAGTGGGCTCCTATGCTGGGGAAAGATGATGAAGCGTAGGATGAAAAAGGTGAAGCGTAGGATCATCCGGGTGAAAATCCTACGCTTCTTGTATGCAAAAAATGCTATTTATTCTTAACTGGGAGACAATGAATAAGGGTTATCCTCTTTGAATTCGTCCTCGAAATCATCGAAGTCTAAATCCCCATCAATAAAGTCATCTTCAAAATCGTCAAACTCATCGAAACCGTCATCCTCAGCTATTTCCTGAGACTGTGGCTGCGGGGCAGGAGTAGTCTCAGGTTGAGGAACTACTGGCATTTCTTTATATGGCTCTTCAGAAAGAATAGGAGGATAGTCCTCGAATTCTGGTGTTTGGCCATTAGTGCTGAGTTCTGGTACCGGCGTTCCATACGCTGGGGTAGGAGTCTCCACCACAGGAGCAGGTTCTGGTAGATCAGGCGTCTGGGCTACCTCTGGCTCACTCTTGATGGGTTCACTTACCACTTCATTCACCACGGGTTCACTGATGGGAGGCTCCGGACTGATTGGCTCAACAGTATGAGGTTCACTAGCGTAGGATTCGTCTACAAGTGGCTCATCTACTAAAGGCGCATCTATTGTTGGTTCCTCGGTTACACTGTCTCTTGGCTCATTCTCCGTGACAGTTTCTTCCTCTCCTGGCCATACTTCTGGTTTGGGATCTTCATTTTTAAAAGGATCATCTTCACTTTTAAAAATGAGTTCCTGGTTCTCTATGATGGTCGTACTATTTGGCTCCTCTTCCTCCACTACATGAATAGGATCATTTCCATTGGAAATTTCCGAGTCATCACTGGCTGGCCTGATACCCCACAAGTTTCTATACTTACGCTGAGTGTCTATCTTTTCAGGCATGGTTTCAAGCAGTGGTCTATGGTTATTCATGACCTTAAGCAAATCCTCAGTAGTGAGGTAGTTTCTGCCATCCAGGAATACGTGTTCCATGGCCTCCATGATTGAACCCACTATATCCGCACAGCTAAAGCCATGACTACACTCAATCAAGGGAATAAGATCAAGATCCTCATGCCATTGCTTACGCTTGTAAAGATGTATCTCAAATATCTTGGCCCTTTCATAGTCATTAGGTAAGTCTATGAAGTAGCGTGCATCAAAATTTCCTTTTCTAAAGAAATCACTTGGAATAACGGAGATATCACTACAGGTAAGAATGGTAAATACCTGGTTTTTCTTTTCGTGCATCCACTCAAGGATGATTCTGAATAATTTCAGATGGTCATTACTGTCCCCGAATTTGCTAATGTCGGAGAAAGATCTGTCTATCTCATCCAGCCATAAGATACAGGGACTGATAGCCTCTGTAGTGCGTAGGGCTTTTTGTAGCTCCATTTCTTTCTCCCAGAAAAACTTACCGGAAAGCTGACTGATCTCCAGCTTTAGAAGCGGGACATTAAACAGATCTGCAGTGGCCTTGGTAATAAGGCTTTTTCCACAGCCGGGAATCCCCGCTATAAACACACCCTTAGGCGCGTCCAAACCGAATTCAAGTGCCTCATCCAGTCTTCTAAAGATATTAGACTTCTTTCTGATCCATTCTTTCAGGATCTCTTGGCCGCCCACATCTTTCATGCTTTCATTTCCCTCTACTATTTCCAACATAGGCATGCGGGAAATAATCTTGTGCTTTTCCTCAATGATGAGTTTGTGGTCAGTACTATGGAACATCCCACCATAATGGTAGGCTTGGTTAAGTACCTGAATGATTTCAAACTCGCTCAGACCCTTACAGGACCACGCCAGCTTTTCAGCTAGTTTAGGTTCTATTTCAAATCCCAGGTCCTCAGAAAACTTAATAATAAGCTCCTTAGTCTGAGAAGTGTCAGGAAGAGGAATATTGAAAACGGTTACCATCTTTTCCAGCTCTTCCGGAATATGAAGATTGTTGGAGACAATGAAAATTGAGAGGTACTAATCATCATCATAAAAGTGCTTCAAGGCAAGACGCTTCAACCTGGAGATAATCTCCGGATTATCCAGGTGATGATGTATGGACATACATCA